>JBFMDH010000035.1 GCA_040754075.1 Acidobacteriota bacterium | reverse complement strand
TTAGTCATAGATGCAGTAAACTTCTCTAGGCGTTTTAGACGCATCCTGAGCCTCCTTGTTGGGAATGGTTTTTAGTCAACGCATTCTTATCACAAGGAGGCTCTCTTTTTCACTGGGCATGACTCAGGCGATAAGTGCCGACCTTGACCGCTCAATAATTTATTTGAGCCGCATC
This sequence comes from Acidobacteriota bacterium, assembly GCA_040754075.1. NCBI lineage: Bacteria > Pseudomonadati > Acidobacteriota > Acidobacteriota bacterium. The sequence continues at coordinate 79,272 of JBFMDH010000035.1, read as the reverse complement.
GTGGGATCGCCAAGGAGTATCCAGGTTCTGCGAATATCGACATCGCTCACGGCTGATTTCGCTTTTAAAATAGCTTCGCCCAGGGTCAGCGCGTTGCTCTGTATTTTTCCGGTTGTAAACAATAACTGATAGAGTTGTTGGTTCATCACCGATTGTTGCGCGAGCGTCGTCAAACCGGTTGAAGTCCACACGGCAATGGCTCCTCCGTGTTGCGCTTTCATCAATGATTCCGCCAGCGAATCGGTTGTCGGGTCATGAAAGTAACCATTCAAACAGGTCATCATTATAAACAGCGGCAACTTCTCTGAGTTCGTCAAGCCTCGCGCCTCTGCGCTGGTCAGCAAACTGCCGTTCCAGGCATTCATTGAACCGTGTCCGGTGTAATTGATGACCTTCTGCCCACGGGCTATCGCATCCCTTAACAGGTTCTTTGCAGTTGCGGCATCCAGTTGTCCTCGATTGAGCTGTTCGACCCGCAGACTTGCGGGAATCAATGCTCGCAATTCGGTGGCTGCCCTTTCAAAATCGAAGCCGTTGTTGACATCCGCCACCAGCAACATTGAGGCGATGGGGTTGGCGTTTTCATAGTTGATAATTTTTTTCACCATTGCCGCGGCTTCTTCAGGCGTTCGCGCCGGCAACCGTCCGATAGCCAATTCAGCGATGCCATCACCATCAAAATCTGCCAGCCAGTCGTCGGAAGCGGTTTCCATCATCTGTGTGTCTAGCAGTTTCGTCAGGACAATATCCCAGTCACCCAACCCCAGATAATTCCTGGCATCGTAACTCGCATCGCCAACCAGCAACAGGTATCGCGGCTTGATCTTCCAGCTTGATTTGGCAACTTTAAGAAAATCTTTCAGCGCCTGCGGTGACTTATTGCCAAAGTTGAATTCATCATAGAGGTCTTCAACATCCGCCAGTTCTACTTTCAACCCTTGCGCGCTGCGAAGAGTTCGCAACGGTTCGATAGCCGAAAAGAAATTTCCCGGCGCAATAATCAAGAGGTCTGCCGCGTGTGTGCCTGACCGCCATCTTGACGGTTGATTGGCAGCAATTTTCGCAGGTTTACTCGCCAACTCATTCGCTATCGCGAGCAATCTTCTCTCCCCTGCGCCGGGCGCGGCAACACGAACCGCATAGCCTTCAGCCTGCGCTTCAACCTTTCCGCTGATTTCCTGCGGCGCGTTCGGGTCAGTCACATCAAGTAGGCGAATCGCGCCGCTGGTGAATCCGTTTATCGTCACTTCCTGATTTGCGGCGGCGGTAAATTGCAGCGCGTTTTGGTCCGCCATGAAATCGTGCCAGTAGCTCAATCTGATGTAATCAACCAGGCTGATGTCCGTCAGACCGGCTTGCGCGATGAATCTCACTTGATTGTCACCTTCTTTTAAAAGCGATTGCGCAATCGTGAATTTTGAAATCGCTTTCGCCTGTCCATCGAATGATATTTCACCGGCAAATGCGCCGTTGAGATAGACCCATACTTTATGCGCCAATGTGGTGACGCCTTGCAGCGCAACTTCGAGGGTCGCTTCACCGCTTGCGGCTTGCTCGACATTTTGCAGCGTGAGTGATTGCTCTACAAATGACGAGGCAATCACCTGCCCGAAGAAATTGTCCTCCTCGCCATTGCGTAGCGCCGCAAAATAAATCGCCCGGTCACGGCGTTCAACCGTGTAGAGAAAACTTTGCGCGATTGTCGGATAACCGGCGCTTTTCACTTGCGCGATGCGAAGCCCCGGTTGCGCGCCTGCAACCAGCCAGTAAACCCGCTGGTCGGTGTAAACGGTATTTAATCCGCTGCCATAAAATTCTATGGCAGACAACCGTCCCTCTTTATCGTTGACGACATTGATGGGAATTTGCCGCCCGTCGGCATAGAGTTGCAGGTAGCGCGCATCGGCTTTCAGCTCAAATCCGGCTGCGGCAAGCTCTGCGGCGGTTACGCGGTAAAAGCCTTCCCGCTTCACCCACAATTTCACTGCGGCTTGTTGCGAAAGGTTGGATTGCCACGTGAGTTGTTCGGGCTTGCTCAACTGCGGCAAAGTTGCCCGCTCAACCGGCAACGTCAATCCGGTTTGTGAATCGCCTGCGCGACCAAGCATCGGTGAATCGCTGCGTGATGGCACTTTGCCACCGACATATTTCAAAGAGTAAGGTCCGTGCCAGGCGCTGCCGCCATTGAGGTCTATGTCTTCCAACCAGTAGCGCGTGTCCTGACAATCCGCAATCCCTGATTCGCAAGCTGTCGCGTCCCACCATGAATAAGCTTGTCCGGCTTGAATGGAAACCCCGGAACCGGCTACCAGAGCCGATCCTGCGACTAACCGTCGATTGACCAACTCGCGCCTGCCAGCGGTTTCCCGATAGAGATTGAAGCCGAGGTTATCGACTTCATAACCGGTCTGCCACTCCAGTAAAACCCCATCATCATATCCGGTTGCGCTAAATTGAGAGAGGGTTACGGCTGTCGCGCAGGTGACGCCCGAACAGGAAAGCGTCACGTCATATGCCCCGGTAGCTGTGAGTGTCAGGTCGCGTATGAGAATGGTATAGGTGCCGGTTGATGACAAGGTAAGGTTCGCGGTATTTGAATTGCACCCGCCAAATCCATTGATGGCGACAAGTCCGCCCAAAGGATTGTACAACTCGATGCGGGCGCATTGCGTGCCTGAGGTGGCAACCGCGGCAATTTGCACTGAACCGCCTGCCGCCCCACAAAATGTATAAGTATCCTGCTCGGCGGTTGCTGCAATGTTACCGCTTTTGGTTTCTGCGCAATCAATCGGAGCGGCACATTTTCCGGTGGTGAATTGGAGATTGATATTGTAGTTACCGGTGCGATTCAAATTCACATCGCGCACCACAATCGTATAGGTGCCGCTCATCGGCAACACCACGCTGCCGGTATTCGAGTTGCACCCGCCGAACAGATTCACCGCTATCGAAGTGCCCGCAGGATTGAACAACTCGATGCGCGGGCAATGCGTCCCCGATGTCGCAATCGCCGCGATGTTGACCGCTTCGCCCTGATTGCCGCTGAAAGTGTAAGCGTCCTGCTCAACAATTGCATCAAGGCTGGCGCTGATGGTCTGCCCGCAGGCTATCGCCGTCGCACATCTGCCGGTGGTGAATTGCACACTGAGGTTGTAACTGCCCGTCCCAACGAAACTCACATCCCGGATTATGATCGTGTACGTGCCATTCGCGGGCAAAATCAAACTATCGGTAGTTGAGTTGCAGCCGCCATAAAGATTGATGGCAATGAGCGCGCCTGACGGATTATATAATTCTATTTGCGCGCACAACTGCCCTGCGGAAGCTACGGCAACGATGTTGATGGTTTCGCCTTGATTGCCATTGAATGAATAAGCATCCTGCTCGGCGGTGGCTCCGATATTGGCGGTGATTGTTTGACCACATCCCATCGGCGTCGCGCAACGTCCGGTGGTGAATTGGAGATTGATATTGTAGTTACCGGTGCGATTCAAATTCACATCGCGCACCACAATCGTATAGGTGCCGCTCATCGGCAACACCACGCTGCCGGTATTCGAGTTGCACCCGCCGAACAGATTCACCGCTATCGAAGTGCCCGCAGGATTGAACAACTCGATGCGCGGGCAATGCGTCCCCGATGTCGCAATCGCCGCGATGTTGACCGCTTCGCCCTGATTGCCGCTGAAAGTGTAAGCGTCCTGCTCAACAATTGCATCAAGGCTGGCGCTGATGGTCTGCCCGCAGGCTATCGCCGTCGCACATCTGCCGGTGGTGAATTGCACACTGAGGTTGTAACTGCCCGTCCCAACGAAACTCACATCCCGGATTATGATCGTGTACGTGCCATTCGCGGGCAGCACCACACTGCCGGTGCTCGAATTGCAACCGCCGAATAAATTCACCGCCAGCGCCGTACCTGCGGGGTCGTAGAGTTCAATGCGAGCGCATAAATTGCCGGATGCGGCAAGGGCTACGATATTGACCGCTTCGCCTTGATTGCCGCTGAAGCTATAAGCATCCTGTTCGACAATTGCATCGATGCTGCCGCCAACAGTTTGCCCGCAGGTGATGGCAGCCGCACAACTGCCGGTGGTGAATTGCAAATTGATATTGTAATTACCGGTGCGCGTGGAATTCATATCGCGGATGAGAATCGTATAGGTGCCGGTCGCTGGCAACACCACACTGCCGGTATTCAGGTTGCAAATGCCAAATAGATTCACCGCAATGGCAGTGCTTGAGGGGTCGTAGAGTTCGATGCGCACGCACAAATCGCCCGATGTGGCAATCGCCGCGATGTTGACCGCTTCACCTTGATTGCCACTGAAGGTGTACAAATCCTGCTCACCGCTTGCGCTAATCGATGCCGAAATGGTTTGCCCGCAGGCAATCGTCTGAAGAGAAGTTGGAGTTGTAAGGCTTTGGAAAAATTCTGACGTGTGATTAAACAGCGTAGACTTGAAGAAGTGGGCATCGTTGATTTCCGCTTGCCTGAACCCTCGCAAAGACGAGGGGCGGTTGCGCCGGGAGTTGCTGAGGTCATCTGTGTGGTTTGTGATTGAACCTTGCGAATTCATGGTGACTGATGAATGCGATGCCGGGAATACGGGACTGCTCATTGCCTCGCCTGCAACCGAGGCGATGACCACCATAGACGCACCCAACACGATGAAGGAGACCAGGACGGCAATACGAGTCTTTTTCATGGCAACTCTGCCTTTCACGCTAATGAACCATTGAGAGGGGTATTAATAGAGGGGCTTAACCTTACATCCTGCTACTTTGCCGAATGTGGCATGACGATAAATCAACTTGCGCGCCCAATACAAAGCGAAATTGAGAGGCAAGCGATTGGGGCAGTCGATTTGAGGCAAAAGCCGATTAATCCAAGCCTGTCGTGAATATTTTGTCTTTTGTTGGAGCTAAGAAAGACACCGGACAATTAACCCTGCTCGACCTTTGTATCAACCCTGCGTTGGACAAACACCGCTGCCAGCAACAACCCGATTCCGGCGGCGCGCAATAAACTGCTGAGCAAATTAACCATGAATAAAATCAAACTCATCTTACTATAATCCCATCCCCGTTCAACCCGAACATAATTGAGATACTGAAAGATGAATGGAAAAATTATCGAGGTCAGCAAAAGCAGGCTGGTCGCAATCAACGTCAGACGGCAAGCCGCGCGATAACGCCGCCAGAACACCATAGCCAAAATCATCCCAATCAAATAGGCAAGCAGAATTGGTAATTGCCCTGCAAGCTGGGTAATTGATGGCAGGATAATTTTATCCATTTCACTCTCCTAAACAATCAGGATAGCCACCTAGCGAACCGAGGCTGTACCAAAGAGAAGCGCGCTTCCCGATTTCGACAGAGGGGGATTCAACTTTTTTGTGCCTGCGATTGTCAGTGATGCCGGTGATTTCCGAATAGTAATTGCAATACCACTTAAACGACAACCCTGAATCTACACTTTTCCCACTTACCCTTGCCGCCCGTCTTTTATCCGTTTTAACGAAATGGTTGGTGACGCATGATTCATGACCGCTTTCAGGATGGCGACAAACCAGGGATTTTGCCGGTTGCTAGACTTTCGCAAGTTGCCGGTTGTACAATTCGCCTCGCTCATTCATCTGCAATCATCTTACGAATCCAAAATCTAAGGAGGCTTCTCTCATGCGCTTTCTCACGAATCGCCAAACCAGAGCCATCGGGCTGGCGCTGTTGATTTTTGCCTTGGTCGCTGCAAACTCGCAGGTATTTGCGACAAATCCGCCGACTAAAACCGCATCGGCAAATGCTGCGCGGCTGAAACAGCTTGCTCAGGGCATTACGATTTATCGCGACACCTATGGCGTGCCGCACGTCTATGCGGCAACCGATACGAGTTGTATTTTCGGCTACATTTACGCCCAAGCCGAAGATAATTTCTGGCAAATCGAAGACAACTATATTCGCTCACTCGGTCGCGCCGCTGAAGTGTATGGCGAAAGCAAACTGCCCGACGATTTGATGAATCACGCGCTGGAAATCGTCAAACTGGCAAAAGAGGAATATGCGCGTTCCAGCCCGAAAGCCAAGGCGGTAGCGCAGGCGATGACCGATGGCTTGAATTATTTCCTGGCGACCAATCCGCAAGTCAAACCGCGACTCATCAGCGAATTTGAACCGTGGATGGGCTTTGCCTTCAATCGCTACGCGCTCTATCAACAATTCATTTTCGGAAAATCGGGACTGCGCGCTGATGAAATTAAAACCGCCGTACGCAATGCCGAAACCGATGCGCCGATGACCTCTTCGGGTTCGACAGGCGAACTGAGCCTTGCCGCAGATGAAGAAGCCAGCCAGCTTGAACCAATGATTGGCTCGAATATGTGGGCGATTACGCCCGCCAAAAGCGCCACCGGCAACGCCATGCTGTTCATCAATCCGCATCAACCATTTTTTGGCGTCGGGCAGTGGTACGAAGGTCACGTGCATAGCGCGACGGGTTGGAATATGAGCGGCGCTTCGTTTTACGGTTCGGGATTCCCGACCATCGGGCATAACGACACGCTCGGTTGGAGCCACACGGTCAACGACCCGGATATTGCCGATGTCTACGCCGAAAAATTCGATGATGCGAAAAACCCTTTGAATTATCGTTATGGTGACGGTTACAAAACCGCTAGCGAATGGACGGACACCATCAAAATTAAAAACGGCGATGCCCTCGTCAGCAAATCATTCAAGTTTCGCAAAACTCATCACGGGCCGATTGTTGCCGTGCGCAATGGCGTGCCGATGGCGTTGAAGATGTCGCGCTTCGTTGAAGGCGGCATGGTCGAGCAATGGTTCGATATGGGTCATGCGCGAACCGTTGATGAATTCAAAAAAATCATGTCGCGTTGTCACGTGCCGATGTTCAACGCCGTGGCAGCCGATAGCCGTGGCAATATCTTTTATGTCTACAATGGCGCGGTTCCGCGTCGCGCGCAAAAATTCGACTGGAAAAAACCGGTTGACGGCAGCAACCCCGAAACCGAATGGCAGGGCTTTCATAGCTTCGACGAATTGCCGCAGATGCTGAACCCGCGCACTGGCTTCGTGCAGAATTGCAATCAGACGCCGTTTACCACCACCACCGAAGGCAACCCCGAAACCGTGCGTTTTCCCGAATACATGACCCGCGAACAGGACAATGGACGGGCGCGCATTTCGCGCCGCATTTTATCGAAGACCGAAAAATTCACTTTTGAGAATTGGGCGAAAGCCGGTTGGGATACTTACATCATCGAATCGGAAACCCACATTCCCGACCTGATTGCCGATTGGGAAAAATTGAAGGGTACGGATAGCGCCCGCGCTACAAAGTTAAATGATGCGATTGCCGAATTGAAATCGTGGAATCACGTGAGCACCGTCGATTCAAAAGCCATGACGGTGTTTGCCAACTGGTTTTATAAAAACGCCAACTATCGCGGCAGCCGCGATGAATGGACGCGGATTAAATTGTTGGAAGACACCTTGAAAGAACTCGAAGCCAACTGGGGAACCTGGCAGGTGGCTTGGGGTGACATCAATCGTTTGCAGAAGATTCAATCGGGCGGCGAGTTGGAAAAATTCAGTGACGGGAAAAAGAGTTTGCCGGTTGAAGGCGCGCCGGGTTGGCTTGGCGTAGTGAATAATTTCTATGCGCGACCCGAAGCGGGCAATAAACGCAACTATGGCGTAGCCGGTACTTCGTTTGTCGGTGTGGTTGAATTCGCGCCGAAGGTGCAGGCGCGAACGACGCTGGTGATGAGCCAGAGCGCCGACCCCAATTCGCCAAACTATTTCGACCAGTGTGAACTCTATGCCAAACGCGAATTCAAACCCGCGTGGTTTACCTTGGAAGAGATTAAAGCGAACGCGAAGCGCATCTATCGCCCCGGCGAAAAAGCCGCGATGAAAAAAGGCGCATAAGGTTAGACTTGCAGAATAAAACGGTGAAGGGTTGAATTGATTGGTTTCTTTACCGTTTTTTCTGTCGCCTTCATAAAAAACCCGCACCCTGAGATGCAAAATGGGGTAAGCAAAATTCAGGTATAGTGATAACTTGCGCGATTTTTTCAGATCGCCAATAACTTGCGCTATCTTTTCAGGCATCTTTAAAGGAGAACCTTCATGCTCAATCGAATTGCCTTTGCATCGCTTTCTTTAATTTTCATCATCAGCATTAGCTTGGCGCAAAGTTCGCAAACCCAAAATGCCGCGCCCGATATTACAGGTCAATGGACGGGCGTGTGGTCGGCTTATAATCCATCGAAAGGCAGCGGGTCGGAAAAAGAGTTATGCAAAAAATTGACCTGCACCATCACCAATAAAGACGGCGTATGGGAAGCCACCTTTGAAGGCGATTGCGGACGCCCTTATAAATATCAAATCAAAATGGAAGGGCGACAAATCGGCAAAGTCGTTTTATTCAAAGGCACCACAGACCTCGGCGCACAAGACGGCGGCATTTATGATTGGATTGGTCGCGCCAATGACAAAGAGTTCGTCGGCTTTTTCACCAACGCTTTCGTGACCGGCACGTTCAATCTCACTCGCGAGAAAAAATAGATCGTTTCAGGCGCTAACGGCTTTTCAGTTCGTTACCGGAAAACACCCGGATGGATTTAATTGGCGGGTGAATACATCCTGCGAAGGCAAAGATATTAAACAGGCAACTTCTCAACCGAATCCATCGGATGGAATTCCGCGCTTTGCGTTTCTTAACTCGAAGTATAAAATGAGTTTTTGGTGATACATTCGAGCTTCAATTAATCTTTGCCAACATTCATAACGGTCAGTATCACAGTCTAATGGCGTTTCCCCTAATGTGTTTCATCAGACCCGAACACACGCCTGATTTCATTTGCAGGTTCGGTTAATGAAAAAAGGAAATCCAGGGCAAACCTTCCAGCATCAACCTCCCCATCCCAATGACGAGTTGCGCTTACAAAATGTTGTTCCGCAAATCGACTGGCGGATGATGCGCGACACCGATCATTTCGTACAGTTTTACGAATCCGACCGGTTCTTGTTGAATTCGCTGAGCGGTTTCATCAGCGCCGGAATCAATGCCGATGAAAGCTGTATCATCATCACCAATAAAAACCGGCTTGATGCCTTGGAAGAAACCCTGAAAGCCACCGGATATGATTTAAAAAGTCTGATGGCAAGTGGTCGCTATTTCCCTGTCGATGTGGTTGAGGCGCTTTCAGGATTTATGGTGAATGGCGCGCCCGACCCCCTTCGCTTTACTGAAATTTTCGGAAGCTTGATAACAAAAGCCTCAACCGGTAACCGCCACGCGCGGGTCTTTGGCGATATGGTCGCGACCTTGTGTAATGAAGGCAATCATCCGGCGGCGTTGGCTCTGGAGGCGCTCTGGAACAATTTGCGAAATGCCCAGACGTTTACGCTGTTTTGCGCCTATCCGCTTAGCGGCTTTGGTCATGACCTGCTAGGCGAATCGCTTATGCGAATTTGTGGCGAACATTCCCTGATCATTCCGGCGGAAAGTTACAGCACCCTGCCCGATCATCAGGAGCGATTGCTTTCAATTATTCAACTACAGCAAAAAGCCCTCTCGCTCACTGCCGAAACCGCCCAGCGTCAAGCCATCGAAAAACGGCTCCATGCCACAGAGAACCGTTTTCGCAAATTTTTTGAAATGTCACAGGAGGGCAAGGTCTTTGTCGAGGCGCAAACCGGAAAAATCCTCGATGCCAACCCGTTTTTCAGCAACCTGATGGGGCTTTCGCGAGAGGAGTTAATCGGCAAAACCTTGTGGGCAATCGGCATCATCGATAATCCCGATGCCTATAACCATCTGCTCTTTGAAGTGTCGAAAAACCGTACCGCTCATTATGAGTATTCGCTCATTTCACCCGGAGATAAAAGCCGTTTGGAGTTGGAGATTTTCAGCAGTTTTTTTGAAACGGACAATCCGCGCGTCCTGCAATTCACCATCCACGACATCACCAGACAACAACAGGTCGAAAACCTCAGTTCCCATCTGGCTGCCATTGTCGAATCGTCGGATGATGCGATTATCAGTAAAACCCTTGACGGCATCATCCTTTCCTGGAATCAAAGCGCCGTCAGAATATTCGGCTATACCGCCGAAGAAGTCATCGGCAAACCCATCAGTATGTTGATTCCCCCGGATCGAATCGATGAAGAGCCAGCTATCCTTGAACGCATCAAACGCGAAGAACGCATTGACCATTATGAAACCGTGCGAATCCGCAAAGATGGACGACTCATCAATATCTCGCTTACGGTTTCCCCCGTAAAAGACCGCCGTGGCAAAATCATCGCCGCTTCAAAAATCGCCCGTGATATAACGGCGCGCAAACAGGCTGAAGAGACCATCGGCTTATTGATGCGCATCAGCGAAAAATTGAATTCGACACTGGAGATTAATTCCCTGCTTGAGGTGCTGGTGGTTGAAGCCGCCAAACTGGTGCGCGCCGAAAGCGGCGTGGCAGGACTCTATACACCCGCCGGGCTGACCTGTCAGAAATATTTTCATCAAGGTCAATGGGTGGCGCTTGAATATTGCTGGCCCGCGATGCATGGGTTGCCGGGTTGGCTCATCGTTCATAAAAAGCCTTATCTGACCAATGATGCATTGAATGACCTGCAAATTATTCGCGAGTTGTGCGTGCGCTTTGATGTGCGCCAGGCAATCTCTGCGCCGATTATGAATGCGCACAAAGAGATTCTGGGATTTTTTGAAATTCATAATAAACGCGATGGTTCGGAATTTACCGAAAGCGACCTGCAACAGTTGATGGCGGTGGCGCAATCGGCAGCCGTTGCCATTCAAAATGCCCTTGCTTACGGAGAAATTCAACGCGCCGAAGAACAACGCCGCACGGCTTTAGCGCGTGAACAGGAAGCGCGCATCCGCGCCGAAGAGGCAAGCCAGTTGAAGGATGTGTTTCTGGCTACGGTTTCTCATGAACTGCGAACGCCGCTCAATGCCATCATCGGCTGGACGCATATGCTGCGCAACGACCGGTTGAATGAAGCGGGGAAAACCAGGGCGCTGGAGACCATCGAACGCAATGCCTGGGCGCAGGCGCGACTGGTTGAAGACATACTGGATGTTTCGCGCATCATCACCGGTAAACTGCGTTTGAATATCGGGGCGGTTGATTTGGCAACGGTGATCAATGAAGCGATTGATGCAGTGCAACTGGCTGCCGATTCCAAAGGCATTCAACTCGAAGTCCGCATCAGCCCACAGGCGCGACATCTTTCAGGAGATGCCAGTCGTTTGCAACAGGTCATTTGGAATCTGCTTTCCAACGCTATTAAATTTACCCCTGCGGGCGGGCGCGTCGAAGTCTGTTTAGACCGCATCGGCTCTGAAATTCAAATTACCGTGAGCGATAGCGGTCAAGGTATCCAGCCGGATTTTCTGCCCTTTATCTTTGACCGCTTTCGCCAATCCGATGGCACCAGTACGCGCGCCCATGGCGGACTGGGACTGGGCTTGGCAATTGTCCGCCATCTCATCGAAATTCACGGCGGCACGGTTCGGGCAGATAGCGCCGGAGAAGGACAAGGGGCGACATTTACCATCAAACTCCCGGCAAGCAGTCAGGAACGTCCAAGCAGTTCAAAGCGCAATTCCGGCAGTTATATGGTCTATCAAGAACTCCCATCTGCCCCCAATGCTTATCCGTCAATCGCGCCGTTGAAAATCCTCTTGGTTGATGATGATGCCGATACCTTGCACCTGTTGAAAATTGTTTTAGCCGACCATGGCGCCAATGTACAAACCGCCAGTTCTGCCAGTGAAGCGCTGGAAATCCTCAAACATTTTCATCCCCATGTGGTGGTTTCCGATCTGGCAATGCCCGGCGAAGACGGTTATTCCCTGATTAATAAATTGCGAACCTCAGAAGATGAAAATCAACGCAAGGTTCCGGCGGTGGCTTTAACCGCCTATGTCCGTTTAGAAGATCGCCTGCGCGCGCTTTCTGCCGGTTTTAATATGTTTGTTCCCAAACCGGTTGAAGTCGGCGAATTAATCACGGCGATTACCAACCTCACCGAACCGCTCGAAATAACAGTCAGTTGACGGAGCGATTTTATTGAAAGGTTAAGCAATGCAGTGCTCAGATTGTGGCGGTTGTTATCCTTACTTTTTACGGCGCTCGCTTTAACCATGACCTCTGCGCACGTTTTGGAGTTGCCGCAAAAAATGCAGTATGACGCCGAGTTTTATGCTGCGGTCAATACCAGTCTGTATAAATACTTCGCCATCATCGGAGGAAGTTACGCGATTGGCGCGATACTGTCTTTGGGAATTCTAACGCTCATCTTACGCAACCATCGCCGCAGCTTTCGCTGGACACTGGCGGCATTCATGTTTTTTGTTTTGTGGTTTGTCAGTTGGTTAGCCATCGTTCAACCGGTCAACAATCAAATCGCTCAGGCGTTGCAATCTTCAGCCGATTCTGTGCCTGCGCTTTATATGACACTGCGCGAACGTTGGGAATATGGACATGCAATCGGTTTCGGACTGCAACTTCTGGGGTTGATGGCGCTCATCATTTCCGTCCTCAAAGATACCCCCGACCATGTGCGCTCTGATTATTATTGAAAGCGGGGTTTCAATCGCAAAAATAATCAGGCAACAAATCCAAAACCGATTTCGTAAGCCAACCTGAAACCAAACGGCATTGGGCTTTGCAGCCTATGCCGATAAACTTTTTCGACGCAAAATTCAATACTCAGGAGGCACCGATCATGCGGTCTTTAATTAAGCTGTTTTGTGTAGTGTTTTTTGTCACTGTCGCCATCGCCCAATCCCTTGAACCGCCTTTAAAAGACACTCGTCTGACGATTCACACGCTGGTTCGCGAGGATATTTTTTCAGGTTTTTTAGAAGATAATTTGCAACGCTTCACCAGAGGCGAAAAGAATATCGACTGGTTACTGGAAAATCGCCCGAAAGAAAAATCCAGCTTGTTGGCATGGAAAGGCGGCGCGACCCTGTATCGCGCGGTGCGGGCTTATGAGAATAAAAACCAGGCTGAATTTCAAAAGTTATACCATCAGTCGCTTGATTATTTTTCGCAAGCCAAAACGGGTAATGATGGCGGCGCATCGGCGGTAACCGGCGGGTCGTTCGTCGTCTTTGCTGACCGTTTGCCGAAAGAATTGCGCGCAGCGGCGTGGGAAGAGGCTTATGCGAATTTCGCTGTGCTCTGGAAACAACAAGCGGCTATCGTTGATAAATTGCCTGTACATATTCGCGGCGAATTGCTGGGCGGACTCGCGCAATCTGCCGCGCGCACGGGTCGCGCGGAAGAGTTGGCGATGTACCTCGATAAAATCGAAACCCTGATGGCGGGCACGCCTTATGCGCCGATTGCCAAACAATGGAAAGCCAATCCAAAAGCGGCTGCAAACGGCACCATCACCTGTTTAACCTGTCACGAAGGCGGACGACTTCAGGCGCGACTCACTTCGCTGAATGCGAAATGATTGTTTAACAACCATCCCAATCATTTTCATTTCATTGCGAAGCGGTCTCTCATCGCGAATTGTTAGAGCGCGATGAGAGACCGCTTCGCAACAGGGGGAGAAATATTTTTGCGAGGGATAGCGCCAACGGCATTCCCTGATTTGCAATCAACCGGTATTGCGAAGCCCTGCGGCGATGCCGTTAATGGTTGCGGCAAGCGCATAATTTAATTCGTCACTTACCTCACCGGCGCGTTTGCGCCTGAGCAAATCAATCTGAATCAAACTCATCGGGTCAACATAGGGATTGCGACGACGTATGGAACGCGCCAGCATTTCATTATTCTCAAATATGCGTTGTTGTCCGGTGATGCGCAAAACCGCGCTGCACGTCCGATGAAATTCCTCTTCAATCAAAGCAAAAACCGATTCGCGGATACGCGCGTCGCTCACCAGTTCGGCATACAACCGCGCGATGGTTAAATCGGCTTTCGCAAGTCCCATCTCGGTGTTGCCAATCAAATCCTGAAACAAAAAAAACTCGCGCATCATGCGCTTCAAAAAGTTTTCATGATCGTTTCCCTGCCCGACGAATCGCTCAAGCGCGAAACCTACACCAAACCACGCGGGCAACACATGGCGACTTTGCATCCAGCCGAAGACCCAGGGAATCGCCCGCAAATCTTCGATGCGATGACCGCCGCTGCGCCTTGCGGGGCGCGAACCGATTTTCGCCTGCTCGAATTCCAAGACCGGTGTCGCCTGCTCGAAATAGGCTAAAACTTCAGGATTTTCGACAATTTTTTCGCGATAAAACCGGAACGCATCCTGCGACAGGTTTTCCATCGCGGCTTCGCAATCGGCTTGCATCGCCGCATCGGTTTGCGGCTTGCGGGTGAGCACATCGAGCGACGCGGCAATCATAAGTTCCAGATTACGCTCGGCTAAAACCGCATCCGCATATTTCCAGTTCATCACTTCGCCCTGCTCTGTGATGCGCATCTGTCCTGTGAACGCGCCGTCGGGTTGTGAAGTAATGGCGCGATGCGTGGGTCCGCCGCCGCGCCCGACGGTTCCGCCACGCCCGTGAAAGAGCCGCAAGCGCACCTGGCATTCATCCGCCAACTGGTGCAATGCACGATGCGCTTTGTAAATTTCCCAGGCGCTGGTGAGCATCCCGCCGTCTTTATTGGAATCCGAATAACCGAGCATCACCTCCTGCTCGCGTCCCCAGCTATCGAGCAAACGGCTGTAATCTTTTCTTGTCCAGACAGTGCGACAAATCTCGACACAATTGCGCAGGTCTTCGATGGATTCAAATAGCGGCACCGGCATCAACCCTGGGTCGCCCGTTTCGGGACGCGCAGCAACGCTCACGCCATTCATTTCGGCAAGCCAGATGATTGACAAAATATCTTCGGCAGAACGTGTGCCGCTGATAACATACTGACCAATCGCTTGCGGCGGACAGGTGCGTTTCAACTCGGCGATTTGTCGCAAATCGTTCAATAGTTCAGCGGTTTCCGGCGAAGGCAATTCAGGAAGCTCTGAGATTTGCCCGCTGATTTGCGCGCCGCGCGCAAGCTCAGCAAGCGCCTGCTCATGAATATTTGCGTGTTGCCGAATATCGAGGGTGTGCAGATAAAACCCGAAGGTTTCGATTTGTCTGAGCAGCGGGTCAATCAACCGACGCGCCAGACGTTCGCCTCGATGTTGGGCGAGACTTTCACGCACAACTTGTAAATCAGCCGCGAATGCATCGGCTGTTTGATAAGCCGCTTTTGCGGTTGCGTCTTCGATGACCAGTTGCAACCGTCGCAGAATGATTGCCAGGAACCGGCGATAGGTCTCATCCACAGCCTGAAAACCGAGATAACTGTCTCCGGCAAATTGCGCGGCGAGTTCAGCAGTTTTCTGTTGCAAATTTTCCGATGCAGTAACCTGACGGGTTGATAAACTGAGGCGCTGAATCAATTCTTTCACTGCCGCGATGTAATAATCGAGAATCGTTTGTCTCGCCATCGCCAGAGCGTCGCTGGTCGCCTGCGCGGTCACATACGGATTGCCATCGCGGTCGCCGCCAATCCACGACCCGAAAAACACCACCGACGGCAATTCATTCACGGCGATTTCACAACCGAAAACCTTTTGAAAATCTCCGGCAATCCCTTCATAAACTTTCGGCAAAGTCGCAATCAGACAACGACGGTAATAATCGAGTCCCATTTTGATTTCATCGCGCACTGTCGGTTTGCGGCGTCGCACTTCATCGGTTTGCCAGAGCGCCGTAATCTCTTCGGTAATCGCTTCTGCTGACGCCTGGGCTTCGCTTACGGTGAGCGGCAAACGGTCAAGATTTTCAAGATACGCGGCAATGCGCTGGCGTTTGAAAAGCACGGTGCGTCGCGCAACTTCCGTGGGATGCGCTGTAAACACGGGGATAATTTTAATCTCTTTCAAAGCCTGTAAAGCATCCGCTGCCGTCAATCCTCGGTCGCGCATTCTAAGCAATGTGCCGCGCAGGGTTCCGGGTTGTGGCGCGCGATGGCGCATCAATTCAGCGGCGCGACGCCGACGTTTGCGGTGATTGGTTTCGGCAAGGTTGGTGAGTTCAAAATAGATTGAGAAAGCTTTGGTCAGCCGATAAGCCTCAGCGATTGAAAGCTGCCTGATAAACTGTTGCGAAGTTTTCAAAGACAGGTCGAGGGATTGGTGATTTCCGCCGGTTGCCTGCAAATCGCGATGTTCGATGGCGAGCATTCGCAACCGCTCGACACGGTTAAACAATTCATCGCCGCCCTGCTCTTTTAAAACTTCGCCAAGCAAGCGTCCAAGCGAGCGCACATCGCGGCGAAGCGGCGCAATTTTTAACTCGGCATCATCGCTCGCCAGTTCAGCAAGCCTTGCCGATTGGTCTTTAACTTCCCAAAGCGCTTCTCTACTTTCCATCTTGCGTTCCATCGCTCAAACCTTCTCGTTAATACAATAGACCTTTTCGATGGTCGAAAAAAGCGCGGAAATGTAAGGCATATCAAAGCTTCAAAAATTTCCCAATAAAAAAATCGGCTGTCCATAACCTCAACCGCCTAACGATAGGTGCGATTGTTGTCATTCAGGTGTGGCGTTGCATTAAAACTGAAAAGCCGCAAATCTTCGCCGCTCTTGCGCATCACGGTCACGCTGCTATTGGCAATCACACCTAAAATTCTGAGCAGCTTTTCATCTGTCAGTTCAAGCGCATGACCGGTCATAATCGAAATCGGAGTCGCCGACGTAAACACCGCAATCGCCTGGTTCTCGTCGCCATCGGGAATGTTCGCCAGGCACGAAAGAATGCGCGAACGAAAAGCCTGCCACGATTCGCCTTCGACCGGATAGCGATTTTGCATCCACGAAATAATCACCTGGGCATCACAACGTCCGGCAGCGCCGCGCACGGCGTGCGGGTCACGCTTCAACATCTCCTGCATCTCCGCATAATCGCGGGCAAAGGATTCGCTCTCTTCAATCAGGCGTGAGACATACGAGGTATACACCGAAAGCAGGCTGAATTCATTCCATTGCGCATCAACCACAACATCTGTGGTCGCCAGCCCGGCTTTTACAATTTCATTGCTGACCAGTTCAGCGGTGCGTTGCTGGCGTTGCATCGCGCCGGAAATAATTTTAGAAAAAGCGATTCCCTGCTCGGCGAAATGTTTGCCTAACAGGGTTGCCTGTTGCTCACCGAGTTCGGAAAGCCGGTCGTAATTATCGCGCGAACCTGCCTGCGCGTGGCGTATGAAATAAATGTTGGACATAAAATTAGGATACAGGATTCAGGAGTCAGGAAAAGGAAAGTATGAAGTAGGAACGATGAACGATGAACAAGGTGAAATTCTTTTTGTTCATCGTTCATCGTTCCGCCTTCATCGTTACCCTGAATCCTGAATCCTTATTTAAAGTTTCGATTGTTTGGTCAGTTCAAGCGCGGCTCTCGCAAGTCCTTCGATGCGCGGGCCGAATGCCGCGAATCGTTCATCGTGGGTTTGCCCGCGCACATAACGAAAATAGATTTGTTGAACGACCACTGCGATTTTGAATATCGCGAAGATTTCATAAAAAGCGATGCGCGACACATCGCGCCCGGTGAGTTTGGCGTAAAGCTCGGTGATTTCGGCGCGGGTCATCCAGCCCTCTTGAACGGTGACCGGGCTGATGGCTTCGCGGCGGTCTTCCGGGTCGTCGCGCTCTGCCCAGTAACAAAGCAGGATGCCTAAATCAATGAGCGGGTCGCCGACCGTACACATTTCCCAATCCAAAACCGCGACGACTTTGGAAACGTCTTCGGGGTCGAGCATCACGTTGTCCAATTTCAAATCGTTATGCACGAGGGTCGCCGGTCGTCCCGCTTCGGGGTCTGGTTCGGGCGGCAATTTATCGAGCAACCATTCGACAACCGCATCGATTTCGGGAATCTCTTTGGTCTTGGCGCGATGCCAGCGTTCCGTCCAACCTTTCACTTGTCGTGTGACAAAGCCAACGGGTTTACCGATATTCACCAGTCCCGTCGCATAAATATCAACCGCGTGCAATCGCGCCATCGTTTGAATCATCGCTTCGCTGATTTGGCGAAGCGCAACCGGTTGCCCGTGCAATTCATCAGGCAAATCGCGGCGAATGACCAATCCGGCGCGGCGCTCCATCAAATAAAACGGCACACCGAGAATCGCGGTGTCTTCGCAAAGCAGATAAGGTTTCGGCGCGAGGTTGAAATGCGGATTGATGGCGGCAAGCAAGCGGTATTCGCGCGGCATATCGTGCGCAGTCGGCGCGACCGGACCAAACGGCGGGCGGCGCAAAACGAATTCGCGTCCGAACATGCTCACCCAGTAAGTTAAATTGGAATGCCCGCCGGGAAATTGTTGAACGCTTAGCCCTGCATCTGCGTCAAAGGTCTCGCCGGTTAATGCCTGTGGCAAATGTTCGCGCAAATAATTTTCCAACGCCTGATTATTTAACTCTTCGCCCTGTCGGATGGGCGCAGTATCTTTATCGGCAATGTGGCTCAAGATTTTCTCCCTCACGGAAGTGATGAGTAATGAGTGACAGAGATTTGAAAATATGAATAATGAGCAGAACAATCCATCGTTTTCCAACAGTTCATCGTTCTAACTCATCACTCATAACTCATAACTCATAACTCATCACTCATCACTCATCACTTCATTACTTATCACGCTATTGATAAACAAGCAGGCATATTAAGATGTTGAGCGATTGAAATTCAAGCATCCGGTTGAAACTATGATTTATCGCATGATAACTTTCGGACAACGGTAAATACTTCATTGTGCTATGCAGGGGAACTTAATTATGCCTGGTAAGGTTCTAATCGCTGAAGACGACGCCACAAGCCGAACCATCTACTCCACCTTTCTTGAAGCGCAAGGCTACGAAGTCATTGAAGTCGCCAATGGCAACGATGCGCTGAAAGTGATTGAGCATGAACCGGTAGATGTGTTGTTGACCGACGTAGTGATGGATGGCTTGGATGGGATGGCGTTGCTCGCCTGCGCGCGCGATGTGCAACCGAATATGCGCGCGATTGTGATGACCAGTCAGCGAACCCCGAATGCCATTATTGCCGCGTTGCGCAATCAGGTCTGCGATTTTTTAACCAAACCGTTCGAGCTTGAAGAATTGAGCGATTCCGTCAAATGCGCGATGGAACGCGCGGTGGTCACTAACATCGAAGTCATCTCCGCCAAACCCGATTGGATTGAACTGCGCGTGCCCTGTGATTTGAATGCGGTTGAACCGATTCAAAAAGTTTTATCCGGCATGCATGATGATTTGCCGAAAGAGACCCGCGATGCGATTGGTTCGGTGTTTCGCGAAATGCTCAATAATGCCATCGAACACGGCGGCAAACTCGACCCCACCAAACAGGTCAAAGTCAAATACATCAAATTAAAACGCGCCATTTTATATTCCATCCAAGACCCCGGCGAAGGCTTCAAGCTCGAAGAACTCGAACACGCGGCAATCACCAATCCCGATGACAATCCCTTTCAACACATGGAAAAACGTCTGGCAAAAGGTATGCGTCCGGGCGGTTTCGGCATCATGCTCGCCTCGCAAACCATCGACGAACTCCTCTACAACGAAAAGCATAACGAACTGATTTTCGTGAAATACATCGACCCGGCGCAGGAATAGTCAGGATACAGGATTCAGGAGCTAGGATACAGAATTCAGGACTCAGGGAATTCACATCCAAGTGTAATTTGGTCAAATCAATTCCTTAAATACACCCACGGATATTGAGGGCAACTCATGCGAAAACTTATCTATTATGTCGCGTGTACGGTTGACGGGTTCATCGCGCGCGAAGATGGCAGTTTCGATTGCTTTTTATCAGAAGGCGAACACCTCACCTATCTGATAAAGAAATCCTGCTCAACACTTGCGAAATTCACCTGATGACTTTTCCCTGAATCCTGAATCCTATATCCTGAATCCTGACTATGCTCATCCTATCAGAAGCCGACCTCAAACAAATTCTTACGATACGCGAAGTCATCGAAGCGGTTGAAACCGGCTTCCAGAGCCTGTTTCAAGGCGAAGCCTTGGCGCCGGAACGCTTGAACCTGGCGATTCCTTCACAAAATGCTGTGCTTTTGGAGATGCCTTCGCGGATTGAAAGCGCCTCACAAACTCTGCTTGGCACCAAAATCGTTTCGGTCTTTCCGGCAAATGTCGCGAAAAATCTGGACATCGTGCAGGGGCTTTATCTGTTGCTTGATGGGGAAACCGGAAAACCGCTGGCGTTGATGGAAGGCAAATTCATCACCGCCATGCGCACGGCTGCGGCTTCTGCACTGGCGACCAGGTTAATGATGAGCGAGGGCAAAAAAACTCTGGGAGTTTTTGGCGCAGGCGTGCAGGCGCGTTTTCATATCGAAGCGATGGTCGAAGTCGCAAGCATCGAAAAAATCTTCATTGCGTCGCGCACCATTGAAAAAGCTGAGCGACTTGCAGAGTTTGTTGAAGCCGCTTACCGGATTCCCTGCGATGTAATGAGCGCCGATGAAGTCGCCGAGAGTAGCGATTTAATTTGCACCTGCACGAATTCAAGCGAGCCGCTCTTTGAGGGTCGTTTATTGCAAGCCGGTTGTCATATCAATGCCATCGGCGCGTTCACGCCCAGGATGCGCGAACTCGATAGCCTGGCGGTCAAACGCGCGCGGGTTATCATTGATGCGCACACCGCCGCAGGCGCGGAAGCCGGTGATTTATTGATTCCGATTGCCGAAGGCGCAATCAACCCAACTCATATCCAAGGCACACTCGCCGAAGTCGTCGCCGGTAAAATTCGCGGTCGCGCGTCCGCAAATGAAATCACCCTGTTTAAATCGTGCGGCTTGGCAATCGAAGATTTGGTCACCGCGCAACTGGCTTATGAGAAAGCTCAGATTAAGGGCATCGGCACGCGAATCACTTTTTGAAAAGCGCCGTTAGAATTGGTTACCGACAAACAATTCAATCCAAGAGGTGCATGATGTTGAATAAAATTTTGACTTCCTATGATTGGTTCGATCACCCCGATGGTCCGAAATTTGTCGAGACGCATCGCGACACTTACCGCACGGTGGGTCACTGGCTGTTTTTGCCGCAAAGTTTTTCAGCTTTTCATCGCGTAGAAAATAATGAAGAGATTTGGGCAATTCATAGCGGGCGACTGTTGATTCATATTCTGGAACCGCCTGGTCAGCACAAAATATTTCGCCTCGGTATGGATTTTAATAATGGCGAGCGCCCTGTGGTGACGGTTGCAAAAGGCGTCTGGCAGGCGGCGGAAATTCCCGCAGGGGTCGAATTCGCGTTCGGCACTAACATTTGTGCGCCGCCATTTTCTTTTGCAGAATTTTCCATCGCAAAGCGTGAAACCCTGGTTCAACAATTTCCCCAACATGAAGAAAGCATTTTGCGCCTGACCAGAAGTTAAAGCGGTTGGTCAGGGACGTTCCGCACATCAAAGCGGCACAACCGCAAACCGACGATGACCAGATATTGCACGCCGCTATAGACCGCTTTTTCAACCTCAAGTGGTTTTACAAACCATTCTTTTATAAAAATACCGTGCGGACTCGCAGGCAAAAAATTTATGCTAAACTACCGACCCATATATTCAAGCTGATTTGATGAGGTTCAACATGTTGACGCAAACTGAAAAAGGCGACCACTTTCGCCAACTTCACCAACGCCCTCAAGCGTTTATTATTCCCAATCCCTGGGACATTGGAACCGCGCGAATACTGGCGCATCTGGGATTTGCAGCATTGGCAACCACCAGCGCCGGTTACGCCTTTTCACGCGGTCAGCGAGACAACACCATCGACCGTGACCAGATGTTGATGCATACCAAAGAAATCGCCGAGGCGACGGATTTGCCGGTAAGCGCCGATCTCGAAAACGGTTTCGCAGACGCGCCTGATGCGATTGCCGAAACCGTCAGGCTGGCTGCCGCAACCGGATTGGTCGGCTGTTCCATCGAAGATATGAGCAAGGATGCCAATCAACCCATCTATGATTTTGCATTTGCGGTTGAGCGTGTACGAGCCGCATCTGAAGCGGCACGCGCGCTTCCTTTCACGTTCACTTTAACGGCGCGCGCCGAAAATTATCTCGTCGGTCGCCCGGACATCAACGACACCATACGGCGACTCCAAGCTTATCAAGAGGCAGGTGCCGAGGTGTTGTACGCGCCGGGACTAAAGAGCAAAGCCGATATTGTTTCGGTGGTCAGTTCAGTTGATCGCCCGGTGAATGTAGTGATGGGATTGCAGGGCGTGCAACTCTCGCTTGCAGAACTTTCAGAAATCGGCGTCAAACGCATCAGTGTGGGAAGCGCCCTGTCGCGCGCGGCATTTGGCGCTTTTTTACGCGCGGCTGAAGAAATGCGAACCCACGGGACATTTACGTTTGCTGATGAGGCGGTGAGTTACAAAGACCTGAGCGCCATGTTCAACGAATAACTCCGGCGAACCGCTCAGGATGTAGCTTTGAGCATTTGCTCTCTGCCTTGAAAAGACAATGGCATGAAGTTAAGGAAAACGGTAGCGCCGACGGTCGAGTCTGCGCCGATTTAGAAAAGTCCGTCCTCGAAATTTCAAGGGGTCTTCGACCAAGACTGACGCAGGTTAGACAACCTGCGTTACCTCCGTGCCGCTTAACTTCATGCCATTGTTCTTAAACAAATGGGTAAAATGAAATTAAAAGGATTTTCATTTTGCAGAAAATCGCCTGCCGGAATTTCATGATTTATCTGCTTACAAGTTGCAAACCGACTTTTGTCGTGTGAGTATTGGTCGGAGTTTTACGAGCAGAATTTTCCCAACAACTTCACCGTCGTCATCATTAAAAATTCAGGAGGCGTTGATGTCACCCAAACCAACTGTCGCGGTAATCGGAGCTGGACTCGGCGGATTATGTGCCGGAATCAAGTTAAAAGAAGCAGGGTTTAATGAACTGGTCATTCTCGAAAAAGGCGACAAGGTCGGCGGCACCTGGCGCGATAACACCTATCCGGGTTGCGCCTGTGATACGCCGGTGGCGCTCTATCAATTTTCGTTCGCGCCGAGTTTGAAATGGAGCCATCTTTTCCCGCGCCATCACGAAGTTCAACAATACACCGAAGACCTCGCGGATAATTTCGGATTGCGTTCGCATCTGCATCTCGCGGACGAAACCATTTCGGCAATCTGGGATGACGAGCGCGCCGCGTGGACGCTCACTACAAGGCAAGGCAAAACCTATGAAGCCCAGGTCATCATCCCTGCGCTTGGACAACTCAATCGTCCGATGCTTCCCGCTATCGAAGGACGCGAGAGTTTCGCGGGCGTTTCGTTTCATTCGGCGCGTTGGAATCACCGCATTGATTTAACCGGCAAACGTGTAGCGGTCATCGGTTCGGCGGCGAGCGCCATTCAAATCATTCCCGAAGTCGCAAAAATCGCCGGACATTTAAGCGTTTTTCAACGCACGCCAAACTGGATTTTGCCAAGACGCGACCGCCCGATAAGCGATGAAGAAAAATTGCTGATTATGACTGCGCCGCATGTCGCCGTGCATAACCGCGAAGATATTTACCTGTGGGCGGATTATTTGTTCTGGCAGGCGTTCAGTTGGACAGAGGTCGGACGCGCGGCATTCACACGCATGGCGTTGGATCATTTGCATGAACAGATTTCAGACCCGGCGCTGCGACAGAAACTCACACCCGATTATCCCATCGGTTGTAAACGTGTGCTGTTTGCAGATGACATCTACCCCGCGTTTATGCGTCCGAATGTATCACTGGAAACCAATGCGATTGTGCGCATCACTGCAAACGGCATTGAAACCGGTGACGGCGCGCATCACGAAGTTGATGTGATTGTTTATGCCACAGGTTTTGAAACCACCGGCTGGCAATGGTCGCTCGATGTGACTGGCAAAAACGGCGCGCATCTTCGTGAAGCGTGGGCGGAAATTCCTGAAGCCTATTTAGGCATCACTACCTGCGGGTTTCCGAATATGTTTATGCTTTACGGTCCCAACACCAATCTCGGACATAACGCGATTACCTTTATGATTGAGCAACAGGCTGAGTACATCGTGAAGGCTCTCGCGGCAATGCAGGAGAGAAATCTGGTTGCTATTGAAGTAACCAAAGCGGCGCAGGATGCGTTTAACCGAGAGTTACAAGCCGCGCTTGCAACAACCGTGTGGGCAGACCCCGGCGCGGGTTCGTGGTACAAAACCGCCGATGGCAAGATTACCCAGAACTGGTCTTCACATACGCGCGATTATGCGAAAGCGACTGCCGAAATCAACTGGGATGCCTTCGGTGTTCGCGAACAAAAAACTTCTGCGGCGGGATAAATTGATAATCGTTTTACCAGGATAACCGATAAGGATTAATTGAATGAATCGCGCCATCGCCATGCTTTCGTTAGTAGTTCGTGATTACGACGAAGCTATTGAATTTTTTACCAAAGCGTTGCGATTTGTGTTGCTGGAAGACACGCCGATGGAAGGCGGGAAACGCTGGGTGGTGGTTGCGCCGCCCGATTCAAAAGGCGCTTCTCTGTTGCTTGCCAAAGCCGCGACCCCTGAACAACTCGCGCGCGTCGGCAATCAAACCGACGGGCGGGTCTTTCTGTTTTTACACACCACGGATTTCTGGAATGACTACCGGCATATGCAAGCTTACGGGGTGAAATTTGCGGAAGCGCCGCGCCAGGAAGTTTACGGAACCGTTGTGGTTTTCTATGACCTCTATGGCAACAAGTGGGATTTGGCGCAACCAAGAAAAACTTAACTTTCAGTATGAAAATTACCAACAGCACAATGGATGATATTGATTTGATTCTTGGGTTTTACGATGATGCGATTGCCTATCAAAAAAAGGTCTTCGGGCAACACTGGCTCGGTTTTGAGCGCCGTCAGGTCGAGCGCGAAATTGCCGAACATCGCCAGTTCAAAATCGTGGTCAATGAGCAAATCGCCTGCACCTTTGTCGTCACCTTCAATGACCCGCTAATCTGGGGTGAAAGAGATCAAGACCCGGCAATTTATCTTCATCGCATCATTACGCATTCAGCATTTAGAGGCGCAGGATTTGTCAAACACATTGTTGAATGGGCGAAAGCCTATGCGCGACAAAATCATAAACAGTTTGTTCGCCTGGATACCTGGGCAAACAATCAAAAGCTTATCGATTATTACATTGCCCACGGATTTACCTATCTTGGCGATATTTATCCCGAAAAAGTAAACGAACTGCCCAAACATTACGAAGGCGTCGCGCTCGCTCTATTTGAAATGAACATCGAGTAAATGTTCAGGAAATCCTAAGCTTGCGGCTGACCTTGCTTGACGCCTTGAAAGTCGCTCTTGTATAAACGCGGCGGAGAAAATATGGCTGGCATCACCTCGTTTGGCGCATACATTCCTTATTATCGATTATCCCAGCAAACCATCGCTGCGGCGTGGGGCGGACGGGCAACAGACGCCGAACGCGCCGTCGCCAATGTTGATGAAGATTCCATCACGATGGCGGTTGAAGCAGTGCGCGATTTGCTCGCTTGGCGAAACGGGCGCGATGTCGATGGACTGATTTTCGCTTCGACGACTTCGCCTTATAGTGAAAAACAGATTTCGGCGATGATTGCCACGGTCGCGGATTTACGCCACGATGTGCGCACCGCCGATTATGCCAATTCCCTGAGAGCGGCTACCACAGCCACTTTGACGGCGATTGACTCTATCAAAGCCGGTTCCGCTTCAAGCCTCATCATCACTGCCGCCGACACCCGGCTTGCCGCGCCGAAATCCGCCGGTGAGCGAACGTTCGGGGATGGGGCGGCGGCAATCGAAATCGGCAATCAAAATGTCATTGCCGAACTCATCGCCGCCCATTCAACGGTTGATGAAATCACCGACACCTGGCGACGCCCGACGAGCGATTTCGTTTCCGGTTGGGAAGAACGCTTTGCCATCACTCAGGGCTATCAAAAGGTCGTCACCAGCACCGTGAAAGAACTATTCGAGCGCAACGCGATTCCGCCCGGTGAAATAGCGAAAGCGATTTTTTATGCGCCCGATGCCGGGACGCTTGCAGGCGTGGCGAAGGCTTTGGGATTTAAAGCCGAACAGATTCCCGACCACCTGTTCAACACGGTTGGCAACACCGGAACCGCAATGCCGTTACTGGTGCTGTCATCGGCACTCGAAACCGCCGAGGCGGGAGAAAAACTTTTGGTCGTCGGTTATGGTTCGGGGTGTGACGCCTTAATTTTTGAAGTGACCGATGAAATCAAAAAGGCGCAAGCGGTAAATCGTCTGGGTGTGAAAGGTCATCTCAATTCAAAAGCGCGGCTTGATTCTTATGAACGTTACATCAAATTTCGCGAGTTGATTGAAACCGAAGCGGCGCGCCGCCAAGCGCCGATGGCATCGGCTACGCAGGTCTGGCGCGAACGTGATGACATCTATCGCTTCTATGGTTATCGTTGTTTGCAGTGCCAGAAGGTTCAATATCCGCGCCAGCGGCTTTGCATCAGTTGTCAGACGAAAGATCATTTCGAGACTCTGCGTTTAGCTGATAAACGCGCGAAGTTGTTCACCTATACGATTGATTATTTAAACGCTGATGCCGACCCGCCATCGGTGATGACGGTGGTGGATTTCGAGGGCGGCGGGCGCGCTTTTTTAATGATGACCGACCGCAATCCTGCGGAGGTGAAAATCGCTCAGGAAGTTGAAATGACTTTTCGTAAGCTGTATGATGCCGAAGGTTTTTCGCAGTATTACTGGAAATGCCGCCCCGTTCGTTAGATTAAGAAATAAAGAAACCTCACTAATTTTACATAGTCGTTTTCACCAAAACCCCTCCCCGTTTCGGTTTTATAAATGGCTGTTTCTACAGGGAAACATCTGTCATCTTAACCGCAATTGCGGAAAAGATAATCTATAAATTTGTTTAGGGAGGAGTTCTCTTTTATGTTCAAATTTTCAATCAGGCGTTCATTGGTAATGGTACTGGCGGTCGGCTTATTTGCCGCCTCAACCCTGCTCACATCAGCAAATCATTCATGGGGTTCTTATCACTGGGCGCGCAGCAGTAACCCCATCAATCTCATCTTGTTTGATAATGTGACCTCCGCCTGGGATCAATACCTCGCAGAAGCGTCTGCCGACTGGTCATCTTCTCAAGTATTAAACACGAGTATTGCACCAGGTAGCGCCAATCCGAAAACTTGCAAGGCAGTTAGCGGCGCTATCCAGGTATGCAATGCCAGATATGGCAACAACGGCTGGCTTGGTATCGCTTCTATTTGGGCAAGCGGCAACCACATCACTCAGGCTACGGTTAAACTGAATGACACCTATTTCAACACCGCACGCTACAACACGCCGTCCTGGCGACGGTTTGTCACCTGTCAAGAAGTCGGTCACACATTCGGGCTTGACCATCAAGACGAAAATTTCACTAACCTCAACCTCGGTTCGTGCATGGATTACACCAATGACCCAAGCGGAACAGCGGGAACCAATGGCACCGCAAACAATGAGCATCCCAATTCCCATGATTATCAACAATTATCATCCATCTATTCTCATACTGATGGCGCTGCGGCAGCGGCTCCAACATCTGAACCGCCACCGGCGATGAATGATATTGACATTGACGGACCAGGACAGTGGGGTAGATTGGTCAGAAGTTCTGAAAATGGACTTGTTGAACTTTACGAACTCGACTTTGGCAACGGACATAAAGTCATCACCATCGTCACCTGGACGCTCGAATCACGCCGCAGATAAGCGGTCTTCAGACTATTTCAAAGTTTTTAAAACTACGCTTTGGGTTACCCTAAAGCGTAGTTTTTTATTCCCTCCATCAAGCCAACCTTCTCGCTTGAACCAGAGTCTAAGCCGCCGTTAAAAAATTCCGGATTGTCGGAACAAAATTGTTTTTTGCAGGTTTAAGCAACCCAGAGCGCCAAAATGAACGCGCAAATTGAGTTTCCTTGCTGCGTTCACCTAACAACGATTCTACCACTCGTGCAAAAATCACTCGTAGAAGGAGAACTCTATGAAACATTACACGCTCCCCTTAATCGGCGTCTTGATGGTCGCCGTCTTATTGGCAAGTTTTTCCACTTTGCTTTCCAATCGCGTCAAAGCGAAAACCAAAAGGTTCATTCCCCACACCGGTGAACAGAATAAACTGCCTGCCGGTTGGAAACTTGGACAAGCGATTGTTCACGAAAACCTCACACTGTTTCCGGTTATCGCAAGCGAAACCATCAGCACCGAAGAATTCATCACCCTTGAAGAAGGCTTGAAAGCAGGCAAGGTTAAAGTCACGGAAATTACCGGCGCGAGTCGCACCACCAATAGAATTCAATCGCAACGTAACCCACAGGTTCAACAACCGGTCGTCCAAAGTTCTGACAACGCTGAAGTCAATCGCGTGATGGTGACCAACAATTCAGGCAAGACGCTGGTGTTAATCGCAGGGGAAATTATTCTCGGCGGCAAACAAGACCGCATCGTCGGACATGATTGCATTGTCGCTTCGACAAACGCACCGGTTCCCGTCGATGTTTATTGTGTCGAACATGGTCGCTGGCAAAGTCACGGCGGGGCAAATGCCGGCGCTATGAGTTTCGGCACCGCAAGCAATTACATGGCGGCGCCCAAGGTTCGTTCAAAAGCCCAGGCGGAAAAAAATCAAAGCGCGGTTTGGGAAGAGGTCGCCGATAAAGTTACCAAAAACCGCGTGAACACCTCGACCGGAACCCTCAATAGTGTTTATTCGGATAAAGCCGTGAGCACCAAACTCGCGGGTTATGAAAAAGCCATAAAAGCCAATCTGCAAGCGAAAAATATTGTCGGCGCAGTTGTGGCGATTAACGGCAAAGTGATGACCGCTGATGTGTTCGCCAGTCCCGGTCTGTTCCTTGCCTATAAAGACAAGTTGTTGCGCTCGTATGCGCTGGAAGCGGTGAGCGCAGGAAAAGCCGAGAATAAACCTGTCAGTTCAAGCGACGCCGAAGCCTTTCTTTCACAATCCACCGGTGATGATTCGGCAATTGAAAAAGACGGGGTTTATCGCATTAGCGAAAAACAGTCCAAAGATGAAGCATCTTTTCGCCTGGAACACACCGCCAAGGAACGCAAAGTGATTCACTACAACAAAGTCCGCAAGCAGTAAAATAATGGCATAAAACCGTTGAGCAAGCGGTCGCTGACCGCGCTGTTCACAGGAGTTGATTTTAAAAGACCTCAATCGCAAGGGGTCTTTTTTATTTTCATCACAAATAAAAACGATGCTTCGCTCTTGAAAAACCCGAAATATACAGCTAGCTTACACGGTCTACTTTGCTTTTGGATGAACGCGCTTAAACGAAAGGACTGATTGCATGCAGAGAGTGATTGACAAATGGTATAGTCCGAGTCTCGGCAAAGAGATGGAGATTGTCACCTATGGTTATTATGGATTTCCGCTACTGATGTTTCCCACGGCAGCCGCCGATTATCTCGAATATGAACGCTTTCATATGCTGGATACCATCAAACATCACATCAACGCCGGTAAGGTAAAAGTATTCTCAATCAACAGTATCAATCGTGAAAGCTGGCTTAATCGCCAATTGCCAACCCGACAAAAAGCTTTACGACAGGCGCAATTTAATAATTACCTCACCAATGAAGTGGTGCCCTATATTTTCACGAGTTGTAACGGGCGACAAGGCATCGTAACAACTGGCGCAAGCCTCGGCGCATTTCACGCCGCCAATCAACTCTTTCGTCGTCCCGATTTGTTTGCCGGGATGATTGCCATGAGCGGGTCGTATGACATTCGCGGGTATTATGATGGTGACTATCACGATGACAACGTCTATTTCAACAACCCGGTTGAATACGTCGCCAACCTTCACGAAGGCAGTTTTGAACTCAATGCCCTGCGCCACAAAAAACATATTCACATCATCACCGGACAAGGCAATTATGAAAACCCCGATGCCTCGCGCAGATTTTCCGACATCCTGCATGCCAAAGGCATCCCGCATGAACTCGATTTATGGGGTCATGATATGCCGCACGATTGGCCGACGTGGCGCGCTATGTTGCCTTATTACATTGAAACCCGATTCTAATTACCCGGACAGCCAGTTAATAAAAATGGGCGGCGTGTCCGCCCGATATTCTTAAACCCTTTCACAACCCTCTTCCTCACCGATTGCCAGCCACTACTTTGTTTTGGAGGTCTACGAGATGTTTTTCATCAGCTACCGAAAAAATTTCTGGAGTAACACGGATGATTCTGATCGTGATGCCATTCGCGATGTGCCTTTAGATAATTTATCTGAAGGACAGGATGTGGAAGAAGAAAAGTTCATGGCAAAGATCAAGGACAAGCGATTGCTACTGCTTATTCACGGCTATCGCAACAAGCGTGAAAATGTGGTCGGCGGATATGCGATGATTGACAACCAACTGCGCGCCAAAAATATTCTCGGCACCGGCGCGCGAGCTTATGAAGAGGTCATCGGCATTGCCTGGCCCGGAGGGCTTTTTCGCATCTCTTACATCATTGCCAAAAAACGGGTCAATAAAATTGCCGACAGTGTTTTTGCGCGCCTGCAAAAAATCGTCGCGCAGGCAAAAGCCGTCGATGTGATGACCCATAGTCTGGGAGCGCGAGTCATCCTCAAGGCGATGCAAAACGCTGACCCCAGCAAACAGTTGATTCGCAATTTGATTTTGACCGCGCCGGCGGTCGATGATGAATCCATTCAGGAAGGCGAAAAATTTTTCGGCGCCACTCAAGCCTGCCGCGATGTTTATGTGCTGTATTCGGATAACGACCCGGTATTGAGCAC
The DNA here is from genome assembly GCA_040754075.1 of Acidobacteriota bacterium. Classification (NCBI taxonomy): domain Bacteria; kingdom Pseudomonadati; phylum Acidobacteriota; species Acidobacteriota bacterium. The sequence continues at coordinate 48,352 of JBFMDH010000035.1, read as the reverse complement.
CTTTTTCAAAGTGCCTCTTTTAGGCGATAGTGACCGTGCCCTCGGTGAACGCGGACCGGAAAAGCCCAATAAAGTCGGGCAGAATGTTCATCTGGTGGATTGCATTCATATCGTTAAGGAACATAGCGATTATCGCAAACGCCTTGAACTTTACACCTTCATCAAAAAGGTTTTGGATGGACAGCCGATCACCTCACCACTGAGCGACGATGAAGGCTTTGTTCCGGGAGCCGGTTGATAATTTTTTTTTCGGACGGCATTAAGTCTTTCGTTCTTAGGTTTCTCCCATTAATCTGAGGTTGCTCAGCGCAGAAAGCGATTGAGGAACGAAAGACCATGCCGAAAAATCCTTTAAAACTCATCATCGCCGGTTTAGCCAGTCTCTATTTTTTATGGTGCGCCTGGTCAATGCAGTGGCATTTCATTGATGGCGTCAACCTGTTGATTCACGAAGCCGGGCATGTGGTCTTCCGACCGTTTGGCGAAGTGTTGATGATTGCCGGAGGTTCGCTTTTTCAAGTCATCATGCCGCTCATTTTTGTCGGTTATTTCGTTCGTCAAAAACAATATTTTTCCGCCGCGCTGGTGTTGTTCTGGGTCGGCGAAAGCATTTTGTATGTCGCCATCTATGCGGGCGATTCGCTGGCTTTGCAATTGCCGCTGGTTGGCGGCGAAGATGTGATTCACGATTGGAACTATCTGCTCGGTCGTTACGGCATGCTCAAACAGACCGCGAAAATCGCCGGACTCATTCGCTTTGTCGGCACCCTGGTGATACTCTCTGCCGTCGTCTGGTCAATCAAAGCATCATTGACCGAAGACGCAGAAGAGGTTGCAAGCTACACGCAGCAACCCGACACTCCCTGGTGGATGAAATAATGGCGAAACTTACGGGACAAACCGCAATCGTTACCGGCGCATCATCGGGTATCGGTGAAGCCATCGCCCGTCACCTGGCACGCGATGGCGCAACGGTCGTGATTACGGCGCGACGACAAGAGCGGCTGGACAAATTAAAACTTGAAATCGAACAAGCGGGCGGTAAAGCATTGAGGTTTGCGGGTGACATCAACGGTGATGAATTTCGCAAACAACTGGTTGATGAAACGATGACGGCGACCGGACGCATTGACGCGCTCATCAACAATGCCGGTTACGGGCAACGTGGCCCGGTTGAAATCGTTCCGCTTGCAACCATTCGCCGGAATTTCGAGACCAATTTCTTTTCGGCGGTCGCGCTAGCGCAACTCGTCATCCCGGTTATGCGCACACAACAAAAAGGCAGCATTATCAACATCAGTTCGGTTGCCGGAAAAATTTCGCGCCCGCTCTCTTCGATTTACAGCGCCACAAAATTTGCGCTTGAAGCAATATCCGACGGCATGCGGTTGGAGCTTGCGCCGTTTGGCATTCGCGTGGTGATTATCGAACCGGGTTTTATCACCAGCGAATTTCTTGAAGTCGCAACCGGTAGCGGCAAAGAGTTATTGGAAATTGATAGCCCTTATAACCAGCTGTTGGAAAATTCCGCGAGCGGCAAAGACTATCAACGCCTCAGAAAAATGGCAGGGACGCCCGATGATATTGCGGCAATCGTCGTCGAAGCCTTAACCACCAACCATCCGCGTCCGCGTTATGCGGCGCCCTTTCACGCCAAATTCGCTATTGCCATGAAACGCTGGTTGCCCGAACGTTTGACTGACCGCGTACTGGTCAATCAGTCCGGTATGAATAAAAAATAGGTCATTTACCGGCTTGCAAATTTCTTTTTTGAAAACCAATCTGCCAGACCAATGCTTCTTCAACCCGCTTTTGCTTAAAGACGCTCTTTGTGCATAATGCAAAGCGCATAAACCACCTCAGCCGAAAAGGGGTTGCTGACATGCAGAGCCATACGGCAAAACCAGTAACGGGACTTCTGATTTGGACGCTTGTGCTGTTCACTATCGCGGCAAATGTCGTTTTCGCTGAGCGGTTGCCGGTCAAGTCCTTCACCACGACTGATGGTCTGGCGCAAAACACGGTCAACCGGATTGTGCGCGATTCGCGCGGGTTTCTCTGGTTTTGCACGGATGGGGGATTGTCGCGGTATGACGGTTATACCTTCACCAATTATGGCATCGAACAGGGATTGCCTGACAATCAGGTTAGAAACCTGTTAGAAACCCGTGATGGCAAATACTGGGTAGCCACTTTCAGCGGTCTCTGCCAATTTAATCCCACCGGTCGCCCGTGGACTGTCGGGTCATTGTCAACCGGTCAGCAACCCAATCAACAGATGACGGACCAACACCTGACGACGGACGACCCGATGTTCGTCTTCATCAATCCGGTTGATCAACAAAGGACGGCGAGCGTGAACGCGCTGCTTGAGGATCGCGCAGGCGACGTCTGGTGTGGAGCCGGACATGGACTTTACCGGCTCGAACAGGTGGACGGGCAATGGATGGCTCGCCCGGTAGAGATTGGGCTTCCGCGAGAGGTTGAGAACGATAGAATTGTGCGTGCTCTGGTAGAAGACCGGCAGGGAGCCTTGTGGATCGGCGCAGGCAGTGGGCTTTACCGGCGTTGGTCTGACGGTCGCGCGGAACGCTACACCACGCAGCAGGGTCTGCCAGCCAACGACATCCTTGCGCTGCTCGTGGATACCAACGATCACCTATGGGTCGCGACCCGCAAAGGGTTGTCGCAAATCGCGATGGAACCCGGAACTCACCAGCCCAAAATCATCCGCGTCTACACCGAGAAAAACGGACTTCCCAGTGCCAATACGAGAAGCTTATTTCAATCCTCCACGGGGCAGTTGTGGGTCGGTTTGGTTACATCGCTGGTCGAGTTTATTCCGCAAGCCCGGCGGGATGATTTGCGACTTCCTCAATATACGAGCGAGTTGATTCTGAGCAAGATGTTTGTGCAATCCATCACGGAAGATCGCGATGGTAATCTCTGGATTGGCACGGATAACGGGGCGCTCAAGCTGGCGCGAAACGGCTTTACCACCTACACGGAAGCCGAAGGGCTTGGCGAATCCCGCATCTCGGCTCTTTTTGAAAGCCGCGCCGGGGATTTATGCGCCATGACGATCCTGTCCACAAAGACGCCGCTGAGTTGGTTTGCGGGAAAGCATTTCCGGGCGATTTGCCCGCGACTGCCTCAACACCTCACCTACTTTGGCTGGGGCTGGAATCAGCTTACGCTTCAAGACCAGGCAGGAGAATGGTGGCTCCCCACCGGGCAAGGATTGGTGCGCTATCCCAAAGTCAGTCACGTTGGCAGCCTCGCCAACACGCCGCCGAAAGCGATTTATACGACTAAAGACGGACTGGTTTCAAACGACATCTTCCGCTTATATGAGGACTCGCGCGGCGATATATGGATTGCGACTTTCTCTGAAGCCCGAGGTGGGATCACGCGCTGGGAACGAACAACGGAGACCTTTCATCACTACGGGGAAGCTGATGGCTTGCCGCTGAAGAACGCTGACCCGACTGCTTTTGCGGAAGACCGTGAAGGAAATCTCTGGATTGGTTTTATTGATACCGATTTCCTGGCTCGTTTCCGTGACGGACATTTCACCCTATTGACCACCAAACAAGGACTGCCGGCGGGCGGGGTCTATGACCTTTATCTGGATCGCGCAGGGCGATTGTGGATTGCCTCGACGCTGGGCGGTTTGACTTGCCTCGACGACACCAGCGCGGAGCAACCTCGATTCCTCACCTACACAACCGCTCAAGGACTATCCGGCAATACCATCAACTGCATTACCGAAGACCTTTACGGGCGCTTGTACGTCGGCACGGCGCGCGGCTTAGACAGGCTCGACCCGATTAGCGGGCGCGTCAAACCTTTCACGGTTGCCGATGGTTTGATTGCGGGCGAAGTGTTAGTGTCGTTTCGCGACCACAAAGGCGATTTATGGTTTGGCGGAAAAAGCGGCTTGTCACGGCTGACACCACAACCCGACCCACCCCAGACGCCGCCGCCGGTTCTGATCACCGGATTGCGTATTGGCGGCGAGACGCAGCAGATTTCGGCGCTCGGCGAAACCCGGATTGCCGCGATTGAACTTGCCCCCGACAAGAACCAGGTTCAGCTAGACTTCGTGGCGTTGGGATTCAGCCCCGGCGAAGGACTCCGCTATCAATACAAGCTCGAAGGGGCAAGCGAAGATTGGAGTCCGCTATCAGATCAACGCACGGTTAATTTCGCGCGTCTAGCGCCGGGCAGCTATCGCTTCCTGGTGCGGGCAGTCAACGCGGACGGGGTGATGAGCCAGCCGCCCGCGAGCTTTTCATTCCGCATCTTGCCTGCCCTCTGGCAACGCTGGTGGTTTTTGACGCTCACGGCATTGGCGGTTGCCGCCGCCGTCTATGCGCTCTTTCGTTACCGCATCGCTCAACTACTTAAAGTTGAGCGCCTGCGAATGCGGATTGCCAGCGATCTGCACGACGACATCGGTTCCAGTCTGTCGCAGATTTCAATTATCAGTGAAGTCGTCCGCGCTCAACTTGCCGACAATCATCCGGCTCTTTCAACGCCGCTTTCAACCATTGCGCAAACTTCGCGGGAGTTGGTGGATTCGATGAGCGACATTGTATGGGCAATCAATCCCAAGCGTGACAATCTGCAAGACCTCGTTCAACGAATGCGCCGTTTTGCCAGCGATACCTTAACGGCGCAAGAGATTGATTTTGAATTTATCGCGCCCGATGGACTACCCGAAATCAAACTCGATACCGACAAGCGCCGCGAAATTTTTTTAATCTTCAAAGAATCCATTAACAATGCCGTCCGCCATGCGCGCTGTACAGAGGTTTTCATTGAGCTTTCATTATCCCAGGGACATGTCCATCTTGATATTAAAGACAATGGCAAAGGGTTTGATGTCGCCAGCGCAACCCGTGGACACGGCTTATTCAGTATGCGTCAGCGAGCCGAGCGCATCAATGGACGATTGCAGATCACCTCTACAACGGGTCTGGGTACATCAATCAGTTTACAAGCGCCGCTCAAAATCCACCGGCACAGGGTAATTTGAATCGCCCCTATCCATGCATGCAGAAAAAATTTCTGCATGCCTCCTTTTGATAACCTCAGCAGAAAAATACCTACCTAAACAGATAGCGATTCTTGCTTACGTACTTGTTAAACTGCTGTCGATAATTTGAGACACGGTTGAGCGCTTTTCTCAAGTTCGCTCAAGAGAAATTTCGCAAACGCAAAAACAACGCGAATACAAAAGGGACGATAACCTCCAGCCAAATTCAGTATCCGGATTGATTCGCTCACAAGAGGGTTGCCATGAATAATCTGCGCCGTAAATTCATTGCCCTGTTTTCGGCATTGGGTATCGCACTGGTAATCGGGATAAGCGCCCTTACCGCAAGACTCCCATTGGCTAAGCCTTCATCGGAAACACGCGCCAGCCGACCTGAGACAGTTGGCTCCAGGTCTTCCCGGTCGTCAAAAAGCAGAAAAAACTCAAATCGGCTTTCGCTTAGCCATAAAGGCAAATCAACAGTTCAAAACAAGCCGACAGAAAACCCGCTGCATTTTCCGCAAAAACCGATTGCCTCCGTCGACCATAGGGTCGAACCAGCCCTGGGATTGGATGAATGGCTACCGCGATTTTCACTTGCTCAACTCATCGGTCTCAGTGAGAGCGAAGAAGCAGAGCCGGGACCGACGAATCCCGATGGCTTCTTCAAATTTCGGCGCTTACAGTTGCAGGATGAGAAGGGCTACATCCCGCCCGATGGTTTAGAGAAAGCCCGTCGCCATGTTCAGCTAATGCTCGCCGCCCGCGAAGAGCGGCGCAAAACGCGGGAAAAAGCCGGGCTGCCAGCCAGTGACCTCTACAGTTCAGGGATTGGCCCAAACGCCTGGGAGTGGCTGGGGCCGGGCAACATCGGCGGGCGCATCCGTGCCATTGTGATTCATCCGACCGAACCCAACAAGATGTGGATCGGCAGTGTGTCGGGTGGCATCTGGCACACCACCAACAGCGGTTCGGGTTGGCAGCCGGTCAATGATTTTATGGCGAACCTCGCGGTCACCACGATGGTCATCGACCCGACCAACCCCAGCATCATGTATGCCGGCACCGGCGAAGGTTTCGGCAACATTGATGCCATTCAAGGGGCAGGCATTTTTAAATCTACCGATGGCGGCGTGACCTGGAATCAACTTTCATCCACGGCGAACGCCGCTTTCTTCTTTGTCAACCGGCTATCAATTTCGCCCGGTGGCGGTACACTGCTTGCAGCCACCTCGCAGGCGCAAGACGTCAATGGAAATCTCATTGCTACTGGTGGCATCCAACGATCAACGGATGGGGGAACGACCTGGACACAGCCGACAACCAATCAAGCGATGGATGTTGATTTTCGACCGGGTGATGGCAGTCGCGCCATTGTCGGCCAGTTAGGGTCAGCCAGCTTTTCAACCGATTTTGGTCAGACGTGGAATGCCGCAACTTTCAATCCCCCAATCAATCCGGGAGCAGGTAACAATGGACGTGTCGAGTTAGCCTATGCGCCCTCTTTGGGTGGGAGTCTGGTTTATGCTTCGGTCAATCAGAATAACGGCGATGTTTACCGCAGCACCGACGGCGGGCAAAACTACACACGAGTCAATACCGGCACGAACTTTTTTGTCGCCGGGTCTCCGAATCAAGGCTGGTATGATAACGTCATCTGGGTCAATCCGATCAATTCCGCCTTCGTCATTGTCGGCGGCATACACCTGTGGCGCAGCACCGACAGCGGCAACACCTTTACGCAGATCAGCGACGGCACCGTAACCTCTGCCCATGCCGATCATCACATCATTGTTGCCCACCCCGGTTTCAATAACAATGACAACCAGACAGTTTTTTTCGGCAACGACGGCGGCATCCACCGCCTCCAGGACATCAATGCTGAAGTCCCGGCCGGAATGACCACCCTGAACTTCCTTGATTTGAACAACAATCTCGGCATCACGCAGTTTTACGGAGGTGCCGGTAACAACGCTTCACAAATCATCATCGGCGGCACGCAGGACAACGGCACGCTGAGGTTTTCGGGCAACACCGAAGGCTGGACCTTGATGCAGGGCAGCGATGGCGGCTATTGCGCCGCCGATCAGACCGATTCAAATTACTTTTATGGCGAGACGCAAAATCTCGGAGTCGTTCGCAGCACCGACGGCGGACTGACGTCAACTTCTATCAACGCCGGCATCACTGACGCGACCTGCACGCCGCCGCCAGGGGGCACCTGTAACCCTCCTACGAACTTTATTGCCCCACTGGTCATCGACCCCCTTGACCCGAACACCTTGCTTGCGGGCGGTATCAGCCTTTGGCGGCACACCAATGTCAAAGGCGCTTTTCCCCCTAACCCTGGCGATCCCACTTGGACTGCGATCAAACCGCCGACGGCGAGCAACTCGCCAATCAGCGCCATCACGGTTTCCCCCGGCAGTTCAAGTTTCATCCTCGTGGGCAATAACAATGGTGATATCTTCCGCACCACCAACGGCACGGCCGGCTCGCCTACCTGGACGCAGATCGACACTGCCGCCGTCCCCAATCGTGTGGTGACGCGCCTGGTGATCGACAACACCCGCACGCCAAACTGGATTTATGCGACCTTCGGCGGATTTGCCGTTGACAACATCTACCGCTCAACCGACCTCGGCACGACGTGGACGGACGTAACCGGGGCGGGCGCGACGGGATTGCCGAGTGTGCCGGTGCGCGCCCTGACTTACCACCCCGACCGCACAGACCTGCTCTACGTCGGCACCGAGGTCGGTATTTTCACTTCCGAAGACGGCGGCGCGACCTGGGACGTAAATCAAGACGGCCCGGCGAATGTATCCGTCGACGAATTATTTTTTATGGCAGGCCCGGCATTTTTCAGCAAAGCCTTGATTGCCGTTACCCACGGGCGCGGCGTCTACCGGGTTGGCGACGTTTTGCCGCCGCCCATAGTAACCACAACAGACGACGGTGGCGGCGATAATGAAAATCCGGTTCCGGGTTCATTACGGGAAGCGATTTTGCGTACCCATAATACTAACAACACCGGTGACGTCCTCACCATAAAGTTCGCTATACCAGGCGGGCCAGGCGTCAAGACAATCAATCTGGGAGCGAAGCTCCCCTTAATCCTTCAACCTGTCTTCATAGATGGGTGGAGCCAGGGAGGACCGGATTACACTGGCCCGCCGTTGATTGAACTAAACGGCTCGCAGATTGTGCGTGAATTTGAGACCGACCGAGCCAGCGGGCTACATGTCCATACGACCGCCGGAGGCAGCTACATCAGAGGGCTTATCATCAATCGCTGCTTTGATGGCGGGATCGATCTGAACGCGGGCAATAACCTGGTCGAAGGTTGCTACATTGGCACATCAGCCGATGGCAACGCTGATCTGGGCAATGGCGCTGAGGGCGTGTGGCTACCTTCCAGTAACAACCGACTTATTGGTAACGTCATTTCAGGCAACGACCTTGGGGTGCTTATAGGATTTACCAGTGGGAATGTGCTGAAGGGTAACTATATTGGCACGAACGCCGCTGGCACAGCGCGCCTCCCGAACACCAATGACGGCATACGCATCTTCAACAGCTCTGGTAATACGATTGGGGGAACCGGCGTTAGCGAAGGCAACCTGATATCGGGTAATGGTACAGGACTTGGCGCCGACGCGATCAAGATTGAGAGCAGCACATCATCGGGCAACATTGTGCAAAATAACATCATCGGTCTGAACGCAGCGGGCACAGCCATTCTCGCTAACAGCGGCAGCGGCGTCCACATCATCAATGCTCCCGGCAACATCATCGGCGGCTCTGGCGCTGCGACGCGCAATATCCTTTCTGGCGCGTCGGTAGGTTTTAGCATCGGCGGGTACGGCATTCACATCGAAGGCAGTTCGGCTTCCGGCACACAGATTCGCGGCAACTACATCGGCACATCAGCCGACGGCAACGCCGACCTCGGTAACAACGGCGGCGGCATCTTCATTAACAACGCGCCGAACACCATAATCGGCGGGCTGGTTTTGGATCAGATCAACGAGCGCAACGTCATTTCGGGCAATAACAACGCTCAGATCTACATTACCGGAAGCCTTGCGACGGGCACGCAAATTAAAGGCAACTACGTCGGTCTGAACGCCACCGGTGATGCGCGCGTTGAAACCAGCGGGATTATCGGCATACGCATCGAAAGCGGCAACAACCAGATTGGCGGCACCGGCCTCAGCGACGGCAACGTCATCAGCGGCAATTCTATCGGCATTTCCTTAAACCAAGCCGGTGCATCATCGAACATCGTGCAGGGCAACCGCATCGGCACCGACAAGACCGGCACCGTCGATCTGGGCAACAGCGGAGATGGCATCTTTATCCTCCGCGGCGCCAATAACCTTATCGGCGGTACCACTCCTGAAGCGCGCAACCTTATCTCCGGCAACAATGCCAGCGGCATCACCATCGCCGGCGACAGCGCCAACCCGGCACAGGGCAACCTCATCCAGGGCAACTTCATCGGCACCAATGCCGCCGGCACGGCTTCGCTCGGCAGCAACGCCAGCGGCACCGGTATTCTTCTCAACAGTGTGATAGATGTGACTATCGGCGGCACCGCCCCGGGAGCGGGCAACCTCATTTCCGGCAATGGTAACAGCTTTGGCAGCAATGGTGTCCATCTGGCAGTTGGTCATCCGAACAGCGGTCTTGTGGTGCAAGGCAATCTCATCGGCACCAATGCCGCGGGCACGGCGGTAATAGGCAACGCCGGCAGCGGCATCCTGGTTAGTGGTTTCGGTAGCGGGGTGACAATCGGCGGGGCTACTGCCGCCGCGCGCAACCTCATTGTCGGAAACGACCAGTATGGCATCCAACTCAACGGCGCGGGCGGCAATGTGGTAAAAGGCAACCTGATCGGCACTGATGTTACAGGCACTGCCAACTGGCACAACAATATATCGGGGATTAGTGTAGGCTCTCCTAACAACGTAATTGGCGGCACGAGTCCGGGCGAAGCCAACCTCATCGCGTTTAACGGGACAAACTCAAACCACGTCGGCGTACAGATCCTAGATGGCGGCGCTATCGGCAATAGGGTTCGTGGCAACTCGATCTACTCAAACACCGGCATCGGCATTGACCTCGGCGGTCTCGGCTTGACTGCCAACGACAACTGCGACACTGACACCGGCGCGAACGGCTTGCAGAACTTTCCCATCCTGACTTCCGCCGGTAATGATGCCGGCACCACGCTTATCGCCGGTTCCCTCAACAGCACGGCAAGCGCCAGCTTCACCCTTGATTTCTATGCCAACCCATCTTGCGACGCATCCGGCAACGGCGAAGGCAAAACCTACATTGGCTCCTTTCCGGTCAACACCGACGCCACCTGCGCCACCAGTTTCGCCGTTACGCTTCCGATTGCCGTTGCCGTCGGACAAACGATTACCACGACTGCCATTGATGCGGCAGGCAACACTTCGGAGTTCTCCGCCTGCCGCCCGGTAACCGCCGGACTCACCCTCGCCGCCGGCACCTATTCAACTATCATCATCAACAGCGGCACAACCGTCACTTTAACCGGCGATGTTACAGTCACCGGAAATCTCACTTTAAATGGCGACCTCAATACTGCTGGTTTCACCTTGACCATGCCTGCTGCCGCGACCTCTTCAGGCACCGGTGATGTTATCGGCAATTTGCGTCGCACAGGCATCACGCTCGGCACCCCGCTCAGTTTTGGTAATCCTTTCAACACCATTCAATTTGATTCAGGAACGCCGCCTACTGAAGTCACCGTGACCCTCACGAAATCCGCGCCTGCCGGTTTTCCAAACGCTGTGCAACGCACCTATACCATCACGCCCACAGGGGGCAGTAATTATTCGGCAACCTTGCAACTCCACTATCTCGATGGCGAACTCAATGGCAATGCCGAAGCGGCCATCGAACTGTGGCGCAGTGATGGTTCCGTCTGGGCTGGGCAAGGGGCAACCCTTAGAGATGCCATAGACAATTGGGTACGGCTTTCGGGAGTAACCCAATTTTCACCCTGGACGATAGCCGGACCCGGCGGGCCAACGGCGATTGACCTTGTGAGTTTCACCGCCACCGGTTATGACAATGGCACCTTGCTGGAATGGCAGACCGGACTTGAAGTCGATAACCTGGGTTTCAATGTTTATCGTGAAGACGCCGGTAATCGCCAATTAATCAACCAACAACTGGTCGCAGGATCGGCGCTCCGTGCCGGTTCCAGGTTATTGACCGGTGAAAGCTATGGACTGTTTGACGGGCAGGTGAAAGGCTTAAAATCGACAGCCGTTTATTGGCTTGAGGATGTCGACCTCAAAGGTCAATCCACCTGGCACGGCCCATTCTATACAACCTACGTTGGCGGCAATCCGCCACCAGTCGCCAATGTCACATTGCTGAATAAACTGGGCGCGATACCGGTGAGCATTTCGGCAACTCGTATGGTTGAGCGGTTTGCGCCATCCGCTGTATCCGGCAAACCGCTCAGCGATGACATCAATCCCCTGGCTTCTCAATCAGCCCTTAAAATTTATATCAAGCGCGAAGGACTCTATCGCATCACTCAAAACGAACTTGCCGCCACCGGGTTCGATGTGAAAGTTGACCCGCGAATGCTGCAACTCTTCGTTGACGGTCAGGAATTGCCCATAGCGGTTTCGACCAATAAAGACGGGCTATTGCAGAGCATTGATTTTTACGGTCTTGGCATAGACACGCCTTCGACAGATGCGCGCGCCTACTGGCTCATCGCCGGAAATCATCCCGGCAAGCGCATACCAACTGTAGAGGACGAAGGCGTGTCTTCATCTCAAGCGAGTTTTACCCAAACCGTGGAGCGCCGTGACCGCACGCTCTATTTTGCGGCGCTTAAAAATGGCGAACGCGAAAATTTCTTCGGCGCAATCGTCACTTCCCAACTCCTTGATCAACCGCTCACCCTGCAACACCTTGCGCCAAGCACGGAACCGGCTCTGCTCGAAGTGACGTTGCAAGGCATCACGCAGACGCCGCACCGCGTGCTTGTACTAATCAATGACGTGGTTGCCGGCTTCATTAACTTCAACGGTCAGGCGCAAAGCTCAACTCGTTTCATCTTACCTCATGCGCATTTACGCGAAGGACTCAATACCGTTCGACTTGCATCTCAAAACGGCACGAGTGATGTTTCCGCAGTTGATTGCCTACGCTTATCCTATCAACACACATACAACGCAGATAATGATGTCCTCAGATTTAACGTTTCGGGCAAAGAGCAAATCACCGTAGACAGTTTTACAAATCAAGCCATTCGCGTTTTCGACATCACGGATGCCGGTAATCCCGCGCAGTTAATGACTCACATCAGCGAATCGAAAACCGGATTTGCCGTCACCGTTGCGACATCCGAAACCGGCACCCGCCAATTGCTCGCCATAACCGATGAGCAGTTGCAACAACCTGCTTCACTAAGCCTCAACTCCCCTTCACATTGGCGCGATAAAAGAAATGCTGCCAATCTGGTCATGCTCACGGCGAAAGGCTTTTTTACCAGCCTTGAACCGTTGAAACGTTTGCGTGAATCGCAAGGGTTTAAAGTCGCGATGGTGGATGTCGAAGACCTTTATGACGAATTTAATTTCGGGCATAAATCACCACAGGCGATTCGCGATTTTCTGCAATATGCGCAAAGCAATTGGGCAGGTAAACTTCGCTTTGTGATGCTCGTGGGCGATGCGACATATGACACCAAAAATTATTTGGGTTTGGGCGACTGGGACCTTGTACCGACGAAGCTAGTCGATACCAATTATATGGAAACCGCCTCAGATGATTGGTTCGCGGACTTTGATAATGACGGCATCAGTGAACTGAGCATTGGGCGATTGCCTATGCGAACCCTTGCGGAAGCCGGGGCATTGGTGAAAAAACTTACGGCTTACGAAACCTCTGTTACGCCATTTGCTGCCTTGTTGGTATCGGACGCCAATGATGGTTTTGATTTCGAGCAGGCTTCGCGCAATCTCAAACCTGTGCTGCCTGCCGCCATGCGCATTGAAGAATTGCAGCGCGGGCGTTTAGACCCGACAACCGCAAAGGCGCAATTACTTGCCGCCCTGACCACAGGTCAACGCTTGATTAATTACACCGGACACGGTTCATTGAATATGTGGCGCGGTAATTTGTTGACCGCTACGGAAGCCGTCAATCTCAATCAGGCAAATTTGCCGATGTTTGTGCTGATGAATTGTTTGAATGGCTATTTGCACGACGCTACGATGGACGCGCTCGGCGAAGCCTTAATCAAAGCTGAGCCTGGCGGCGCGATTGCCGTCTGGGCATCTTCGGGTTTGACCTTGCCGGAATCACAGAACCGGTTGAATCAGGCGTTTTACAAGCAGCTATTCAGCAATCCGACAAAACGGTTGGGTGAAGCCGCGATGGCAGCCAAACAAGCGGTCACGGATACGGATGTGCGCCGAACCTGGATATTGCTTGGCGACCCGACTTTGCGGTTGCGATAAAATAACCCGAAGCCATAGACTGAAGCCGCGACTCATTCACATGGAGAAATTTGGATTATGCCCGATGCCATCATCACAGAAACACCCACGCCGCAGATGAACATCAATGTTGCCATCATCGAAGATCGTCAGGAAATTCGCGAAGGGTTAGCAACCTTGATTCAATTTACCGAAGGCTATTCATGCGGCGGGCGATTTCATTCGATGGAAGAAGCCCTACAGCAGATGGGCGCCAATCCGCCTGATGTTGCCCTCGTTGATATAGGGCTTCCGGGGATGTCAGGAATCGAAGGAATCGCGATTCTCAAAAGCCGCTATCCGCAACTGCTTATCCTGGTGCTGACGGTTTATGATGACGACGAACGCATCTTTCGCGCGATGTGCGCAGGCGCATGCGGTTATCTGTTGAAGAAAACTCCACCCGTGCGTTTGCTCGACAGTATACGCGAAGTGGTAACCGGCGGCGCGCCCATGTCGCCGGAGGTGGCACGCCGTGTGGTCACATTATTTCGCAAATTTGCGCCACCCAAAAATGTCGATTATCAATTGACCGCACACGAAACCCGTTTATTGAAACTCCTTGTTGAAGGGCACAATTTTAAAACCGTCGCCGCGAAATTAGGCGTGAGCGTCAACACCATCTCATTTCATATGCGAAATATTTACGACAAGCTGCAAGTCCATTCCAAATCCGAAGCGGTTGCCAAAGCGTTGCGGCAAAGGATTGTTTAAACAAAATCACCACCTGATTGCCTTCCATTCATTTTTGCAAGTTCAGTGACCAGCCTCATTCTCCTACTGTGCCTCAGTGCTCTCCAGCTTTTGAATCAAATATTTTGTGTGAACAAAACGAACGAAAAATCATATTGAAAGTTAATAAACAATAAGCAGATTCAACCGACCCTGCACTTTGCAAATGCGACCCGACTGGTAGAGAATGTCGTTTGCCGTTGGTTGATTTTTGAATCGATTTGAGGAGAAACCATTATGAGGATGTGCCAACGAAGTGCTATCGCATTGCTTTTAATTGCCATTCAAATTTTCACTTGCCTGCCTTTGTTAAACACCGAGGCCAGCGCCCAAAGGCGCGTACCGCCAAGAAGACCTGCTAATTCAACCGGAGTTCAGAACAATATGAATCAAGGATTGCAATTCAGACTCAGTGAAGGAATCGAATCCGGCGAACGGCGCGAAACCATCCCGCAAGCCGTTGCCGCAAAACTCTCAGACAGCGATACGCAAAATGTGTTGCGGCGTTTACAACCCATCAAAGCCGAAGCGAGTGACGAACAGGATTTTGCGGTTCGCGATAAAAGCCTGCCGCCACCGCGCACCGGCAAAACCGTTCAAGGCGCTTTCCCACCGCCCGAGGCGCCGCGTGTTCCCGAAGTCCAGGGCGGCACCCTCGAAGTCGCGCGCTTTTCACCCGAAGGCGAAGTGCCGCTTGCTCCGCAGGTGAGCGTCACCTTTTCTCAACCGATGGTCGCCGTCACTTCGCAAAGCGACGCGGCAGCCAATGTTCCCGTGAGGCTCACGCCGCAACCCGAAGGCAAATGGCGTTGGGTGGGCACGAAAACCTTGCTCTTTGAAGCAGCCAACGATCAACGCTTTCCTGCCGCTACAGACTTCACCGTCGAAATCCCCGCTGGCACGAAATCGGCTACAGGAGCCACTCTTGCGGCGGCGAAGCGTTTTCGCTTTTCGACGCCGCCGGTAAAAGTCGAAACCTCTTATCCGAATTATGGACCGCAACGTCGCGACCCGTTGATGTTCGTTGCCTTTGACCAGCGCATCAATTCCGAAGCCGTGTTGCAAAATATTAAACTCACGGCTGGCGGTCAATCATTCAGGTTGAAACTTGCAACCCAGGAAGAAATCAATCAGGACGCGACGATTAGCAATTTCGCCAAGACCTTTGATAAAACGCGCTGGCTGGCATTTCGCGCCGTTGACGTAAGCGGCAATAAAGCGATGTTACCTAGCGATACCGATGTCACCGTGACGATTGCTGCGGGCACACCTTCGGCAGAAGGTCCACGCAAAACCACCGAACCGAAATCATTTTCATTTCGCACCTACGGCGCGATGCGTGTGCGCGAATATCGTTGCGGGTACAACAGTTGTTCGCCGTTTGATCAATGGTCAATTCAATTCACCAATCCCATTGATACACAAACCTTCGATGCGTCGATGGTGCGCGTCGAACCGGCGATTCAAGCGATGAAGACGCAGGTTTACGGCAACACCTTAATCATCACCGGCATCAAGAAAGGGCGCACCACTTATCGCGTCACCCTCGCCGCGAATATCCCTGACACTTTCGATCAGACATTAGAAAAATCACAAACCATCACTTTCAATGTCGGCAGCGCGCCGCCGGCGCTCGCTTCATCCGGCAGTGAATTCATCGTGCTTGACCCGACCGCGCAACCGCGCTTTTCGGTCTACAGCATCAACTACAGCAATTTGAAAGTGAGCCTTTACAAAGTCACTCCCCAGGATTGGAAAGCTTTCGGTCTTTTCGTGCGCGACAACGACAACCGTCCTGCGCCTCCGCCGGGTCAGTTGATTTCATCCAAACTCGTTCCGGTCAATTCACAGCCCGATGAAATGGTTGAAACCAAAATCGATTTATCACCGGCGCTCAATGGCGGTTTGGGGCAAGTTGTTTTAGTTGTTGAACAACCCGTGAAATCGAAAAACCGCTGGGAAAATCGCACCATCAAAGCCTGGATTCAAGCCACGCAAATCGGACTTGATGCCTTCGTTGACCACACCGATTTAATCGGTTGGGCGACTTCACTCAAAGACGGCAAGCCGCTTGATGGTGTGCAACTATCACTTCTTGAAACGACATTGACCGCAACCACACAAGCCAACGGCACGGCGCGCATGGCATTGCCGGAGGTCAAAGGTCGTGCAGGTTACGATTTGCTGGTTGCCCGCAGAGGCAATGATGTTGCCATTTTGCCGGAAGACACTAACTGGTGGAATGAGGGCGGCAACTGGTACAGGAAAAATCTGCAAGACTCGCTGCGCTGGTTTGTTTTCGATGACCGCAAAATGTACAAACCCGGCGAAGAGGTTCACGTCAAAGGCTGGATTCGTCGCATCGGCGCAGGTAAAGATGGCGATGTCGCGGCGCTCGACGGCGAAGCGACCAACATCAGTTATTTAATTCGCGATTCACGCGGCAACGAAATTTCCAAAGGCACAGCGAAAGTCAATGCGCTTGGCGGTTTCGATTTCGCTTTTAAATTGCCGGGCACCATGAATCTCGGCTATACGAATTTGCAACTGGCTTCATCGGGGAATGCCGCTCAGCTTGGCGGTACAACTTACAGTCATTCATTTCAAGTTCAGGAATTTCGTCGCCCCGAATTTGAAGTCAATGCACAGGCAAGCGAAGGACCTCATTTTGTCGGCGCAAACGCGACGGTCACGGTGAGCGCCAGTTATTACGCGGGCGGCGGACTCCCGAATGCCGATGTGAATTGGACGGTGCGTTCGACGCCGACGAATTACACGCCGCCGAATCGCTATGACTTTACCTTTGGCAAATGGGTTCCCTGGTGGCGCAGTTATTACGAACCGCCACAAGCAAATGTGAAGACTTACAATGCCAAAACCGATGCTGCGGGCAAGCACCGGTTGCGTGTGGATTTCGATAAAGCAGACCCGCCGCGCCCCTATGCCATCACTGCCGAAGCCTCTGTGATGGATGTCAATCGTCAGGCGTGGAATGCGTCGGCAAATCTGTTGGTGCATCCGTCTTCGTTGTATGTCGGCATTCGCTCGCCGCGCACCTTCGTACAAAAAGGCGAACCGCTCATCATTCAAACCATCACCACCGATATTGACGGCAAAGCTATGCCCGGTCGCACCGTGAAAGTTCGCGCCGTGCTATTGGATTGGCTACAGGAGAAAGGCGAGTGGGTTCAAAAAGAGGTCAACCCACAGGAGTGCGAAATCAAATCCGCTGCCGATGCGGTTGAGTGCAAATTTGAAACTAAAGAAGGCGGACAGTATCGCATCACCGCCAGCGTATTCGATGACCGCGAACGCGCCAATCAAAGCGAAATCACTTTGTGGGTCGCGGGTGGCAAAGTCATTCCCAAACGCGACATTGAACAGGAAGAAGTGCAACTCATCCCCAATCAAAAAGATTATCAAGCGGGCGATACCGCAGAGATTTTGGTCAATGCGCCGTTCTTCCCCGCCGAAGGGGTGATGACGCTCAATCGTTCGGGCATCGTTTCAAGCGAACGCTTCACCATGAACTCGGCTTCGCATACGCTAAGGATTCCGATTAAAGAAGGCTACACGCCGAACATTTATGTCAACGTCGATTTGGTCGGCGCACAGGTGCGCGCGGATGATGCTGGCAAACCCAATAACGCTTTGCCGAAACGCCCGGCGTATGGCGCGGGTTCGTTGAATCTTGCGATTCCACCGGTCACCAGAAAGCTTGCGGTGAAAGCGACGCCGAAAGATAAAGCCTTAGCGCCCGGCGCAGAGACCAGTGTTGATGTTGAAGTGAAAGATGCGGGCGGCGCAGCCGTCGCGAATAGCGAAATCGCCGTGGTTGTGGTTGACGAAGCGATTTTGAGTTTAACCGGCTATCGCGTCGGCGACCCGCTTTGGACTTTCTATTCAACCCGTGGCGCGGATATGAATGCTTATCATTTGCGCGAACGTGTATTGCTTTCCGCGCCGGAGGATTTAGCCAGTCAACTGGAAAAAGGCGCTGTGGGTGGCGTGCCCGGTGGAGTGGCTGAAACAATGCAGATGCGCACAGGCGCATTGCCGCCGCCTGCACCGCCTGCTGCTGCCATGCCCAAGAAAGCCAAAGCGCCGGGCGATGCAAGTGGTGAAGACGCTGCGATTCAAGTGCGTGAAAACTTCAACGCGCTGGCGGTCTTTGCGCCCGATGTGAAAACCGATGCCGATGGACGCGCGACCGTCAAAGTCAAATTGCCAGACAATCTGACGCGCTATCGGGTGATGGCGGTTGCGGTTGCCGGTGGCAAACAGTTCGGCATGAACGAAGCCAACATCACCGCGAGACTGCCGCTGATGGTTCGCCCGTCGGCTCCGCGATTTTTGAATTTCGGCGACCGCTTTGAACTGCCGGTCGTCGTGCAAAATCAAACCGATGCGCCGATGGATGTAGCGGTCGCGGTGCGCGCTACCAATGCCGAACTCACAGATGGCAACGGGCGTCGCATCACGATTCCTGCGAATGACCGCGTCGAAGTGCGTTTTCCGACTGCGGCGATGAAAGCCGGAACCGCGCGTTTTCAAATCGCCGCCGTATCGGGCGAATGGGCGGATGCAGCGGAAATCTCACTTCCGGTGTGGACGCCTGCGACGACCGAAGCCTTTGCGACCTATGGCGAAGTTGATGCGGGCGCAATTATTCAGCCTGTGAAAGCGCCAGGTGATGCCATCAAACAATTCGGCGGGCTTGAAGTCACCACTTCATCAACGCAACTGCAAGCCTTAACCGATGCGGTGTTGTACCTGGCTTCGTACCCTTATGAATGCGCTGAACAACTTTCATCACGCATCGTGTCGATTGCGGCGTTGAAAGATGTGCTCACTGCCTTCAAAGCCAAAGGCTTGCCGCCGCCAGATGAGATGCTTGCCGCAGTCAAACGCGACATCAAACGCTTGCAAGGCATGCAAAATCCCAGCGGCGGTTTCGGATTCTGGAAACGCGGCGATGAAGATTACCCCTATGTGAGCATTCACGTCGCCCACGCTTTGCAACGCGCCAAAGAAAAAGGCTTCGAGGTGCCCGATGATATGCTGGCGCGCTCGAAAGAGTATTTGCGCAACATCGAAAGCCACATTCCAAGTTATTACTCAATCGAAACGCGGCGCGTGCTGGTCGCCTATGCGCTATATGTTCGCAATCGCATGGGTGATCGGGATACGGTAAAAGCCAAACGCCTCATTGCCGAAGCCACGCTTGAAAAGCTCTCGCTTGAAGCCGTCGGTTGGCTTTTGCCTGTGCTCTCGAAAGATGCCGGTTCACAAGCGGAAGTCGCGGCGATTCGTAAGCACTTGAACAACCGCGCCACGGAAGAGGCTGCCACAGCCCATTTCGTGACTTCGTACACGGACGGCGCGCACCTGCTGTTGCATTCTTCGCGTCGCGCCGATGGCATCATCCTTGAAGCGTTAATTGGCGACCAACCGCAAAATGATTTGATTCCCAAACTGGTTCGCGGACTTCTCGCCCATCGCAAAGAGGGGCGTTGGGAAAACACTCAGGAGAATGCTTTCGTGCTGCTGGCACTCGATAAATATTTCAACACCTATGAAAAGGTGACGCCCGATTTCGTGGCGCGCGCCTGGCTTGGTTCAACCTACGCGGGCGGTTACGAATTCAAAGGGCGTTCGACCGACCGTTATAACGTCAATGTGCCGATGAAATATTTAGTTGAACAAAGCGGACAGCAAAATCTCATCTTAAGTAAAGAAGGCGCGGGGCGTTTGTATTACCGCGTCGGCATGACCTACGCGCCGACCAGTTTAAAACTCGACCCGGCGGATTATGGTTTTACGATTGAGAGAAAATATGAAGCGGTTGAAAAAGCCGATGATGTGCGTCGCGATGCCGACGGGACGTGGCGCATCAAAGCCGGGGCAAAGGTTCGCGTCAAACTGACGATGGTGGCGCAATCGCGGCGTTATCACGTTGCCCTGGTTGATCCGATACCGGCGGGGCTTGAGCCGATGAACCCGGCATTAGCGACGACCGGCAGCATTCCGCAAGACCCGACGAGCAGCGACTTCCAGCGCGGTTACTGGTGGTGGTGGCGCACCTGGTACGAGCATCAGAATATGCGCGATGAACGGGTCGAGGCTTTCGCGTCGCTACTCTGGGAAGGAGTTTACAATTATTCCTATGTTGCGAGAGCCACCACGCCGGGCGTGTTCGTAGTGCCGCCGACGAAAGCCGAAGAGATGTATCACCCGGAAACCTTTGGCAGAAGTTCGAGTGACCGCGTGATTGTTGAATAAGGCAACAATTCGCAGCCGGAGTTTAATCAGTTGAGGTTTAATCATGATTAAATTCCGGCTGTCTTTTTGTCTGGTTTGGGCGCAGTCTGGAGCGGCTTGCCAAACAATTGACTGAGGTTGAACAAAGTTTTTGGTCGCGTTGTCCGGCAAATCGCGGTCAAAGACCGTTTCCTCAACAGATTCAAAGACAACGCGGTCAAAGACCGCTTCCTCAACGGATTCAAAGTAACTGATATGGCAATCTCTTCTAAACCAAAAAAAGTATGTACCTATTCCCCAAATGATGTTATGAAAAAAATACCCCAAGGCTCTGCAAGCTTGTTTGATGACCAGATTGGGAAACAGAAAATAAAACCACCCTAAAGTTCTGGTTTTTAATAGGTAAAGGGGGACTTCATAAAGGCATTACCAGATGTTCAAACGATTTGATTCCTCCCCAAGTCAGCTTAAAGCGTTACAACGCGCCGAAAAGTTGGTATTCAACGGAAAATTAGAAGCCGCCATCAATCAATACTGCAAAATTGCCGCAGAGAATCCGACCGATATTACAATTACCAACATTCTGGGAGATTTATACGTTCGCGCCGGGCAGATTCCCGAAGCCATCGATTGTTTTACCCGCATCGCCAATACTGACGCCGAAAGAGGATTTACCGCGAAAGCCATCGCGATGTTCAAAAAGGTATTGAAACTTTGTCCGAATCACCTTGAAGCGCGTTTGCAACTGGCTAACCTCTACGCCAGAAATCGCTCGCTTGATGAAGCGACGCTCATGTATTTAGAAGCCGCGCAAATTTATACGCGAATCGGCAACATCAGCAAAGCCACAAGCATTTATAACACGGTTATCGAATTAAACCCGACCAATGCAGCGGTTTTAATGAAACTCGGCGCGGTTTATACAATGAATGGCAGGCATGACAAAGCCCTTGAAGTTTTTCTCAGAGCCGGTTACGAGTTCTTAAAAAGAGACGACCAGGACGGGGCGCTTAATGCCTATGCCAAAGCCTTGTCTATCAAACCGAATTCATTGAGAGCCTTAGCAAATATTTCGACCATCTACCTCGAACGCCAGCAACCGGAACGCATTATCAAACTGGTCAAAAACGGGTTGAATAAGCGAGCGCATGATCCCGATATGCTCGATTTGCTCGGTGATGCCTGTCTGGCGGCGGGGTCGTTCGATGAAGCGGAAGCGGTTTTTCATCAACTTTATAATCTGCAACCGCAACGTTTCCACGGACTTTTAAACCTCGGTGATGCCTATGCGCAGCAGGGTGAAATCGAAAAAGCCCTGCACCAACTCGACACCTGTTTGCCACATTTATTCAAGACCCGCAAAGATGCGCTGGCGATTGAATTTTTACGCCGGATGTTGAAACAGTCGCCCAATCATTTAGGCGCTTTGCAAAGCCTCTATCAGGTTTATCTGCATTTAAACGACGAAGGTCTGATGGTTGCAACCTTGAATACACTGGTTAAAGCCGCCATCGCACAGGAGAATACTGAAGCGGCGATTGAATCGCTTGAACGATTGGTCAATCTGGAACCGTACGACCTGAAACACCGCGCGCAATTAAATGCGCTTAACGGCAAGGATTCCCCTGAAGAGTTGCAAGAACCCCTGCAAAAACCTTCACCGGTCATTCTGGTAAACGACATCCAACCCGGTTATGACGTTGAATCAGTAATGAATAATATTTCCCAAGCCGATTTGCTCATCAGTTGCGGCAAAAGCGATCAGGCTATCAAAGTGGTTAAACAAATTATTGACCTCGACCCCGATAATGTCGAAGCCCGGCAAAAACTGAAAGAGCTTTATCTGTTCACCGGCAATCTTGATTTAGCGGCGAGCGAATCGCTGCAACTTGCCCGCATACTGCAAAACCGACAGAAATTATTTCCCGCAGGACATCCCTTAACCTATTCGCTACCTTTGACCAACCCCGGCTTGAAGCCGCAACCGTTGAGTCAACCTTCATTAAACCCGGAGCAGAATGAATGGGGATTTTCGCTGGTAACGCCTGATGAAAGACGCCAATCCGAACGCATCCTGATGAATTTACCCGTGGGTGTGGCTGCCAATGATGGCAGTTGGAAAGAGATTACCGAAACCGTCAACATTTCCAAAACCGGTTTGCTGTTCAGAGTCGAGCATGAGGTTAAGCAAGATGCATTGCTGAGAATCGGTTTACCCATGCCCATGAATTTACGGGTGTTTAATGATTCGAGAAAACTCTATTCAGTTAAGGCAATGGTTCGTCATGTGATGAAATTATCGAGCGGCAAAAAGTTGATTGGCGTGGAATTTACCGACTGCATATCCGGCAAATAACCTGCAATCCGCTCAATTCACCGCTGCAAAATTTCTGCGTTGCTCAGTTCTCCATCCAACTCACGGCTCAACCGTTTGCCACTGAGTTTATTTTGCCAATCGCGGCATTGAGCATCGCTGTGAGAGCGGCTTTCGATGTCACCTTTTTCTTTCAAATATTTTTTAGCTTCAATTCCCTTTTAGATTTCCAAAATCCGTTTATGTAATTGAGAAGACATTCATATCGGGATTTAAGCGCATAAAAAATCAGGGGAGAAAAATCATGTCTGGCAAGAAAAGCGTTATCAGGTTGGCGATTTTACTGGGTTTAATATGTTTGAGTGTGGCCTGTTCGGGGCAAACCGATGAAGCCAATAAATTAATCAACGAGGCAAATGGCATCCTTGATAAATCCAGGGCATCCAGCGACAAGGCAGATCGTCTGCTCAACGAACTGGTGGGCGAAAACCTCACCAAAGCCGAAGATGCCGAAACATACAAAACCGACAACCAAGCGAAATTTGATGAGGCAGTCAGTCTGAGCGAACAATCTGAAAAAAGTATCAGTGAGGCTGCGGCAAAATTTGAACAGGCTTCAAAGTTGAAGGTTGATGATAAATTCAAAGAATATCTCGGGTTGAAAGCTCAGGAATTCAAGAAACGAGCCGAGCGCTTTAAAGCCGTAGCGGGGTTTGTCAAAACTTTTCTGGCTGAAAAAGATGTGGAAAAAACCGACCAGTTAATCGCTGACAACAATAAAAAAGAAGGCGGACTGGTCAAAGAAGCCGATGATTTAGGGGCAAAAGCCGAGAAAATCATTAGGGACAATCCGAGCCTGTTCAAACTCAACTAACTTCCGATTGCAATTCTCAAAAAAGGAGGATGGCACTTCAATTACACAGAGGTTTCCCGCCTTGAATTCGATTGCGTGCCATTCTCCCCATTTAGACCTTATTTTGACAGGATGGGAGAGAAGCCATGAAAAGCAAGCTAACAGCGATCATTTTGTTTGCCACAATCTGTATGTTGCCGCAGTTGATGGTCGCGCAAGATAGCGGCAAAGCCGAATGGACGTTGATGTTTTATATGGATGCTGACAATGATCTTGAAGCGCCACAGTTGAATGATTTGGAGGAAATCATGGCGGTTGGAAGCACTGCCCAGGTCAATCTGGTGGTGCTGGCTGATCGCAGCGTCAAAGGCGACGATGAGCGCGGTTACACCAATCTCCCGGTCGGCGGTCTGAAAAACTGGACGACCGCCAAATTGATGGTCATTGAAAAAGGCAAACTGCGCGAGCTTGCCGATTGGGGCGAAGTCAATATGGGCGACCCGGCGACGCTCAAAAAATTTCTGCAAACCGTAACCGGGCAGTTTCCCGCGAAAAAATATGGCTTGATTTTCGGCGATCACGGCGCAGGTTGGGTCGGTATTGTCAGCGACGGAAGCGCCGACGGGGATTCCTTGACATCGGCTGAATTGCCTGCCGGATTCAAAGAGGTAGCCGCACAAACGGGTAAATTTGAATTCATCGGGTTTGATGCCTGTTTGATGGCAAACCTCGAAGCGGCGAAAGCGGTCGCGCCGTTTGGCAAAACCATGATTGCCTCCGAAGAAGTCGAACCCGCCAATGGTTGGAACTACACGCCGGTTATCACGGCATTAACTAAAAATCCGCAAATCGATGGGGTGACGCTCGGAAAATATGTGGTTGATGCTTTCCGCGAATTTTATCTTCACAGCCAGAGAGATGGGATTGCCAAAGGCGCAACGCTGAGCGTTATTGATTTGGACAAAGTTTCTGCGCTGGAAACGGCGTTCAGCAATCTAGGGATTCGCAATCAAGCGTTTATCAAAGCCGGCGGACGCAATAACTGGATAAAGACGTCGCGCGCCCGCAGTCATACGGAAGAATATGGCAAAGGTGATGATGGCGGCTCGCAATTGTACGACCTGGTTGATTACGCCGAGAATCTCAAGCGCGAACAACCTGATGTTGACACTGTCAAAGCCGCAGACGCTGTCATTGCCGCCGTCAAATCTGCCATTTTATACAAGACCAGTGGTGAAGCGCGTCCCCGCTCCAACGGGCTTTCCATCTATTTTCCGAACAACCCGCAAACCGCAAATGGCGATTACCTCAATACGCCGCTTTCCTTGACCGGCAAATGGGCACCCTTTTTAGTGGATTTTCTAAATCTGCCAACCCCCGACACTCAGGCTCCCAAAATCGAAAATGTAGCAACCACAGATAACGACATCGCGCAAAACGATGTCATCACGGTCAGCGCGCAGGTCAAGGCAGACGATATCGAAGATGCAACCTTCGTGCTTGCCGAATTGAATGACAACGAACAAATCATCATTGGTGAGATTCCGACCGCGCCGGATGAAAAAGGGATTTTGCGCGAAGAATGGGACGGCAGTTGGTTTTCAATCAGTGATGGTAAAAAAGAATTGATTTGTCCGATTACCAATTTTGAGGAACTCGAAGACGCGCAGGATACCTTTTATGTCGAAGTTCCCGCACAGGTTCGCTTGCGCGGCACTCGACAATGGCGTGATGTGACGCTCTATTTTTACCTCGATTTTAATGAGCAAGAGGTTGTCGGCGAATTCGTCTATGCCTTCGCCTTTAACGGAAAACAAGCGCGCGAAATCGAACTCGAAGTCGGCGATGCGATTCGTCCGGTCTATGTTTCGATTGATCGTAACGGTGACGCCCAATTGGTCGCTTCCAATGATGCGAATGATATTTTTAATATCACCCAGGACACCGACCTTACCGTCGGAAGCCTGGATGTTGCCGCAGGCAAATATCTAATTGGGTTTACCGTAACGGATTTGGCGGGCAACATCGGCGAACAATTTACTGAAGTGACGATTGAATAATTGGTGAGCCTGGGCGGACAAGCGAGCGGCAGACAGATGTGGCTTTCAGTTCAAGGAGGTTATTTAAGTGGCGTTCATCGGAGAAATTTTCGGAGCATCAACCGGGTTAATTCACCCGCTCGCTGTTATGAATAAAGGCGAGGCTCAGGCGTTCGATGCCGTCTTTTCCGCGACTGCGTTTGGTCACTTGCGCGAGGCTGTCAAATTTTCCGCTGGCGCTGATGACCCGCACCAGATTAAAGGTGCCGGGCGCTTCTTTCACACATAAGCGTATGCCGCCCAATCCGAAATCTTCACTGACGGCTTCTTCTTTGCCAATTAATATCAATTCATTGTTGTAATATTCGATGCGAAAAGTCTTTTTGCCTTTTTTACGCGGGGTGCGTCGGCGCTCTTCCATATTCGGAGTGTCGGTTTGAAAGATGCCCCAGGGCTTTTCAAAATAAGCCTGTGGCGGCTGTTCACCGATAAATTCCACGCCAATGAATTTAGCCGATTGTTCACCGGCATCAATCCGTCGGACTATCGCATAAACTTCATAGGAATTTTCAAAGAAGGCATGATTTCTAAGCGTCATCGGCATCGGCATCGAGATTTTCAAAATCTGACCTTTTTGTACAGCCGTTGTGAGATGCATTAAAACGCCGGAAACGCTGACATCCACCGATTGCGTCATTTCGTTCCATTTATCGCCATTTTGATTATAGCCCATGACAGTAACCGGCAATGCCAGTTCAAATCGGCGATGACGGCGACGTTCGTTGGCACGCTGGCGTTCTTCAATATCCGCGAGATGCATTTCGCTTTCCACGGTCGCAGCGAAATGCTCAAAGTTCTCTGCACCTGCCGCTTCATCGGATTCGCGTTCAAAAAGTGTATCGTCATATTCGGCGCGGCGTGTGAAGTTGACCAGCACCGAAAATGCCAGGGATACTCTTTCAAAAGCTTCATCAATGCGCGGCAGCAAGTCTTCGGGTTGCGGCAACTCCAGGTTGAATTGTCCGGGATTCAATAAAGCCGCGGCGCGCATGTAAGCGATTTTGATTTCACCTGTAGTTGCCAGTTCATCAACATCCAGAACTTCGTAATGGGTTTGCGATTCTTCGATATAATCGAGCAACTCTTTGAGGTCTGATAGATAATCGCGAATCTGCTCCGGCGAATAGGTTTTAGGGGGAGTCGTCATTTCTTTACCTTTAACACTCGGATTTTTCATCCATTTCACTCCCTGAATAGGTTCTATTCTCTTCTACTACATCTGACTTTGATTAACAACACTTTTTATTTTCCGGCAACGGCGATTGACGATCAGTGGTAAACCGGCGTATAGTCGTGCGCGGTATTCCATTTTCTGCATTCGCATCATTTGGAATACTTTGTGCGCAATAGAGCGCCAGCCAAACTCTCCCATCTGTTAAATCTCCCTTTCCGATTCCTGAATCTTCACCTACAGGAACCCATATCTATTCAAAATTCTCAGGAGGATTTCACATGAAAACTCTATTAGCTTGTTGTTTATTATTCACCTTAATCGTCGGCAGCCTAAACGCGGTTTCAGGGCAACAAAGCGGCAGTGTCGGGGTGGCTCCGGCATGTAACAACCAATCGAGAACTTTGCAAATTGCTGCCGGCACATCGCAGACCGAACAACAATGTGCACAGTGGAGCATCACCGTACTTGGGGTGACATTCACCAGTCCGTCCGCTTGTCCGAACAGCAAAACCGTGCGCTCGGATGATACGTTCAGTTGTGGGCCTGCGGCGACGGGAATACACTGCAATCCTCGCGGGTATAAGGTCAATGTTAAGGTTTATTCCTCGAATAACCCCTGTCCGGGAATTCCCAGCACTTTACCGACAACGCTTGAGGAGGCAAACGCGGCGGTTCAATGTCAGCCGTTGGCTTTAATCAGCGATGTCAATACCTGGTCGGCATCCGTACAGGCTTGCGCGACCGGCACACAGATTCGCGAAGTTGACCGGATTAACGAAAGCGAACTGAGTAACCTGGTGGTCACGGGTGGCGACAACTTTGTCTTTTATTCAGGCAATCCCGCCAAAGTCCTCGCCAAACAACCTCCCTCAATCAAACAAACCGCCGAACAGTTGAACGCTATGCAAACCCGCGCACTCGAAAGCCTGCCGCAGGCGTTGGCGCAGAGTTACCTCTTGCATCCGCGCGTCGAAGGCATCAAAAAATTACGCGCCACCGTTGAATATAACTTTCGCTCAGTCGGAAATCTCGGCGTCGTTCGCAATGTCCATCAACTTGAAGGCGCATTCACCCATGATGGACGATTTTCAATAACCGATACACGAAGCGGAACCCTTGAAGACAACGATTCACAAATCATCGTTGAAGATATGGCTTATGACGGTTCAAATTTTTTCAGTGGCATAAGGGGTCAACATCGCTACAATGCCTATGCGCCATCAAGCGCCGGTATCAAAAGCGCCATATGTTACGACGCCCAATTTATGAAACCGCTGGTGAGTTGGGCAACTTCACCTTTTTGGATCACCTTGTTCCCGCAAACCGAATACGCGATGGAGTCGGTCGGCGATAATCTGGTAAAAATTATCGAATCCTATCCGCAAATGCAGATTCCCGGCGGCGCTGGCAAAACCGTTTATTACATCAGCACAGCGCCTGTAGCTCATCCGATACGTATTGAAACTTTCGATGCCGGCGGACAATTGCGCATCAGGAAAGATTTTTCGGAATTCGTAACCATCGGCAAAGGCATATGGCGACCGTTAACCGTGGTTGAGAGTTTTTATCAACCTGGTGAAGCGACGCCGTATCTGACGACCTCTATGAAGATTGACCAAGCAATTGCCACTTCTGCGAAGGATGCTGAAAGGGCTTTTGCGCGTGTGCGGTCACCTGAAAATCTCTGGCGGTTGTTTATGAAGTAATGCCTGGTTTTAAAATGCTCAGTTGCCGAAATGCCTCTTCAGGGCATTCCGGCAACTCTTGCAATGCGATTTTGCAGAGAAGATTTTTGAGTATGTTTATTTAACCGTTGGCGCGTTCAAACTCTTTCATAAAGCTGACCAACGCTTCAACCCCGGCTTTCGGGAAGGCGTTATAAATCGAAGCCCGTATGCCGCCAACCGAACGGTGTCCTTTGAGTCCGTCAAGCCCGGCTCTGGTCGCCTCGCTGACAAACTGTTTTTCCAAATCTTCGCTCGGAAGTCTGAATGTCACATTCATCAATGACCGGCTGTCAGCGGTTGCATGCGGGCGATAAAATTCCGTCGCATCAATCGCGTCATATAAAACTTGGGCTTTCTCTGCGTTGTGTTTTGCCATCGCTTCGAGTCCGCCTTCGGCAATCAACCACTTGGTAACCAGATGAAGAATATAAATCGGGAAAACCGGCGGCGTGTTGTAAAGCGATTTGTTATCGGCGTGGGTTTTGTAATTCAACATGGTAGGCAAACTATCTGAACATCGCGCCAGCAAATCATCGCGAACGATGGCAAGCGTCAAGCCCGCAGGCGCGAGATTTTTTTGCGCTCCGGCATAAATCATCGCGTGTTTGGCGACATCAATCGGTTTGCTGAAAATATCGGATGAGGCATCGGCAACGAGCGGCGCTGCGCCCGATGCAGGCGCGCGATGCCACTCGGTTCCGTAAATCGTGTTGTTCGTGGTGTAGTGAACATACGCGGCTTCGGGGTCGAGTTTGATTTCTTCATCGGTCGGGATGCGGGTGAAATTTTCAGACTCGGTTGATGCCGCGATGTTGACCTGACCGACGCGCCGGGCTTCCTTAATGGCTTTCTTTGACCAGACGCCGGTGACGATGTAATCCGCCTTGTTTGCGAGTGGCATAAAATTCATCGCCAGCATGGAAAATTGTAAAGACGCGCCGCCCTGCAAAAACAACACCTGATAGTTTTCAGGAATGTTTGCGAGTTGGCGAATGTTGGCTTCTGCGCCTTGAATAATCGCGTCAAAGGTTTTCGAGCGATGACTGATTTCCAGCACAGACATGCCCACATCGGGAAGCGCCACCAGATCGCGCTGAGCTTCTTCGAGAACAGTTAAAGGTAAAACTGCGGGACCTGCGGAAAAATTAAAAATTCGTTCTGTCATTTTTTTCACCTCTTGATTAACTTGGGCTGTTAATTCATCAATTTTCGGAAAACAAATTCACCAATCGGGTTTCACGGTCAAAGACCGCTCATTTAACCGTTAGTTGTTATTGATGCCATAGCGCAATCAAAGACCGCTTGTTCAACTGATGCGCATCGCTGTCAATTTTTCTACAAATTCAACAAACTGACTTCGATAATATTTTCGTCGGCTTGAATTGAATTCAAAGTCGCTTCACCGGCGCTTTGATCAAGGTGGATGCGGGCAACAGCAGCAACGGCTCCATCAAAAACGATATTCTCGGTCTCCTGCACATTGATGCCCGCTTCTTTGAGTCTATCGAAAACGCCCGCAAGCACGCCAACACGGTCAAAATGGCGCACCACCAGCATATGCGTAGCCGGTGATTTTTTCGCGAGATTCACCACGTTCGGCGCGCGCCCGTTATCGCGATACTCGCGAATGATACGCGCGGTTTCATCGGCGATTGCTTGTTGCGCCTGATCGGTTGACGCGCCGATGTGATGCGTGCCAATGACGTTTTTGTGTTTGAAAATCGGGTCTTCAACCGTGCCGGTGCCGCCAGTGGGTTCGCCTTTAAAAACATCGAGTCCGGCGAAAATATTTTTTTCATTCAAAGCTTTTTCCAAAGCCTCCTGGTCAACCACTTCGGCGCGCGCCGTATTGATGAAACAGGCACCGGGTTTCATAGCATTAAAAAACGCTTCGTTCAGCAGATTGCGGGTTTCATCTTTGAGCGCGACGTGAACGCTGACGATGTCGGCAACCGCCGCGACTTCCAAAGGTGTCGCTTTGCGCTCAATCCCTAAAGCTTCGGCGGTTTCATCGGTGAGCGAACGACTCCATGCCACCACCGGCATTCCGAAAGCCCGCGCCCGTTTAATCATCTCCTGCCCGATTTTGCCTGTGCCAATCAGTCCAAGGGTTGCGCCGTAAATACCGCGAGCTTTGCTATAGGTCTTTTTGTTCCATATGCCGTTTTGCAAATCGACGGCGTTTTGCACGATATGACGGTCGAGCGCGAGAAGCAAACCGAAGGCGAGTTCGGCAACCGCTATGGAATTTTTGCCTGGACAGTTGGCGACATAGATGCCGCGTGCCGATGCTGTCTTGACGTCAATGTTGTTGTAGCCAGCGCCAGCGCGAACTACTAAGCTCAAACGTCCGGCTTCAAGCATCGCGCCAGTGACAACCGTTGAACGAACTACTAAAACATCTGCGCCGCTATCGGCAATCGCTTTCAGTAAAGCATCATCTTTGGCATCGGGTTCATAAGCGATTTCAAAATCCGCCTGTTTCAGCGCCTCAATTCCGCTTTGTTCAAATTTATCTGCGATTAAAATTTTCATAAGTCCTCATTAAATTTGTGCTTTGTACTTTGTACTTTGTGCTTCGTATTTTGGGTTCTACATTCTTAAGACTTTTGAGTGCTACCTATTGAACGCAAATATGCATTAAGTTTGGGCGTCAGTTCATCTAATATCGGTTTAATTTTATTGACTTGCTCCATCCCTAATAATTTTCGATTGTACGCACGTCGTAACCAGTGTCGGGTTTCGTACAGAGAGCCTCTGGCAATTCTGGCAAACCTTTGGTTATCTTTTGTCGCCACACCGCGTCCGGTTCCTTCGGCAATATTTGCGCCGATGCTATCAACACATCGAACAAGCTGTTTCCCAACAGTATCTTTAGCAAATGCATCCCATTTAACAACCATCTTCCAAACATCATCACAAAGTTGTTCGGATAGTTGATAAATCTGTAATTTTTCAAAATTCGTTTTTTCCACTTAACCTCCCAACTTCAATTGCAAAGTACAAAGCACAAAGTACAAAGCACAAAGTACAGAATCCTAAATCAAATGACTGAGCAACCCGTCCCTGAGCTTGGGTTCAAACCAGGTCGATTTTGGCGGCATGATTTGATTGGCGTCCGATACCGCAATCAGTTCATCGAGCGATACCGGATACATTGAAAATGCCACTGCCGCCTGTCCGCTATTAACCGCTTGTTCCAAAGCTTGAGTGCCGCGAATGCCGCCGACGAAATCAATGCGTTTGTCTGTGCGAATGTCTTTGATACCAAGCAACGGGTCAAGAATTTTTTCCTGCAAGACACTCACATCGAGTGAGCGAATCGGGTCGGTGGCATCAACGTGTTGCGCTTTTAAAGTTATCCAGCGCCCGCCAATGTACATCGAAATTTCGCCTTTGTGCGGGGGGGTGGGGGAACCGACTTCGACCTGCACAAACTCTTTTAACAGCGCATCAAGAAAATCGCCTTCGCTCATTCCGTTCAAATCTTTCACCAGACGGTTATAAGGCATGATGTGCAGTTGGTCTGAGGGGAAAAGCACGGTGAGAAAAAAGTTGTACTCTTCGTCGCCCGTGTGATTGAGGTTTTCGGCTTTAAGCGCGGCGCGTGCGCGACTGGCGCTGGCGGCGCGATGGTGTCCATCAGCGATGTAAAAAAGCGGCACCGCTTTAAAGGCTTCGCTGGTTTTCGCGGTTGCTTCATCGCTCATGCGCCAAATGGTGTGTTTGATGCCATCTGCGGCGGTGAAATCATAAAGCGGCTCGCCCGCTTTGGTGTCATTGACGAGTTGATTGATTTCATCGCGCCCGCGATAGGTCATAAACACGGGCCCGGTTTGCGCGCGCAAGGTGACGATGTGGCGCGTGCGGTCATCTTCTTTGTCTTTGCGGGTGCGTTCGTGTTTACGAACGATGTCGGTGTCGTATTCATCAACTGAAGCGCAGGCGGCGATGCCGGTTTGAATCTGTTTGCCCATCTGCAAAGTGTAAACGTAAAGGCTTGGGGTCTCTTCAACGACGAGCGGCGCAGCAAGTTTCAATTTCTCGAAATTGGCGGCGGCGCGCGCGTACACTTCATCTGCGTAAGGATTGGTGTCGTCCGCAAGTTCGAGTTCAGGTCGCGAGACTCTTAAAAAACTGAGCGGATTGCCTTCGGCAAGCGCGCGCGCTTCCTGAGTGTTGACGACGTCATAAGGGACTGCGGAAACTGCTGCGGCTTTGGCTGGCAAGGGACGTTGAGCGCGAAAGGCATGAATGGTAGCCATCTGATTTCTCCCTGGTAGAATGAATTATCAATGATTACAAGATCAATTGAATGAGAATGCTATTCTCGCATAGATTGGCTGTCAACGTTGGCAATAAGAATTCATTTATTCACTTTGCATTTGTCTGGTTGAGACGGTTTCAACCGGCGGCAAATCATAAGTCGTGTGTTCGGTGACGGACGGGCTTTCGGCAGGTAGGGCAAGCACAGGGTCAGTCGTAGGTGCAGTGGTCAATTGAATATTTTTATTACTCTCCAATTCTCTGGCTTTGCCTTCAATTAATTTTTTCGCTCCGGTAATGCGTTTCATCCCTACGTAAAGCATGGGTACGGCAACTAACAGCCCAATGACTAAATAAAAGAGGACGCCAATATTTATCCCTGACTCAAAAAGTGTAATGAGGAGCGCAGCGACCACACAGATGATGAGTGTCACCGCGCCGCCGCCTAAAATGCCTTCGCCTTTGCGGACTTGTTCGATGACCTCATCCAGTCGCCCGTCCAGAGACATATGGACGCTGGTCAAATGCAATCCGCATTTGCGGCAATATTTCGGTTCATTGAGATTTTCGGTGCTGCATCGCGGACAAAACATTTACGCCCTCCGTTTGCTGTTTTATGATACGGCTTCAACTTCCCTGCGGTTCAAACTGAAAACCAAGGAGACCAAAATGGAACATCAATTTATACTCGCTGAACCTCGTGGGGCAATTTTAACCCTCACTTTAAACAATCCGCAAAAAAGCAATTCCTTGCACCCGGAACTGGTTGATGAACTGGTAGCGAAATTAAAAGCGATTAAAAACGATGAGGCGATTAATGTGGTGATTATCACCGGCGCGGGCAAACATTTTTGCGCCGGACTGGATTTGAATATGCTGGTTGATTGGACGAAAAAAGAGACCAATAAATATTTACAAACCGTGACCAAAATTTTTCGCAGGATTTGGCGGTTGCCGCAACCGGTGATTGCCGCCGTCAACGGCGCAGCGATTGCCGGAGGCTTTGATCTCGCGGCGTTTTGCGATATTCGATTAGCCGCGCACGAAGCGATATTCGGACAGGCGGAAATCAACATCGGACTGACACAAATCATCCACCCGCTTTATAAAACCATTGGCTTGGCGAATGCTAAAGAATTGGCGATGACCGGGCAGAACATCACCGCTGCCGAAGCCTATCGCATCGGCTTGGTCAATCATCTCTGCGAACGCGAAGCCTTGATGAACGAAGCGATGAAGTTGGCAGAAATTCTCGCAGCCAAACCGCGCGCCGCGTTATTTGAGACCAAACGCCTGACCCGCGAACTGATTGACCTGGATATGAAGACCGCGCAAAAGCGAATCAACGCCAGCATTGCCCGTTGTTTAAAATCCGAAGAACATCGGCAAAAAGTCGCCGAGGTTTTGGAGAAAATAAAAGCCAAGCAATAGCCAGAGCGAGCCTATTCTCTGGCTTCAACTTTATCGGTCAATCCGGCTATTTTACGGTAGCGGCTTCTGCCCAGCCTGCGTAACGTTCTGTCTACGGTTTCAACTTCGTAGAGGCACTCATCAGAAAGCCGGGCATACAAAGATGCCCGCACCTCTAATAGCAAGTCCATATCATCGGGTGTTGCAGCGGAAAGCAGAGTTTCAATGTCGCAATCCTCATTTTTACATTCCAAGCGGTGGTTCTTTTTCCATTCATTGGCGGCTTTGACGAATGCATCGTGAGATGGTTTTGCAATTGCTTTTATAGATTCATCGTTATAATCGGAGCGGCTGCGAAGCTCTTCAACCAACGCCTCTTTCTCTTTTCCCGTCATCTTTGCATAGGCATCCCAGCCACGCCATTTCATGCCCTGGCGTTCAAGATAGAATCCAAGCGTGGAACCACAAATTTGCGCTTCGTGCGGAGTTTTTACCGAAGCGCAATATTTTTGTAGAACATCGAGTGATTGCACCGATGGAAGATGCAGTAAAGCAATAACCGCTTCCCGTTTTGGGAACTCATTTGTTTCTTCGCTCAGAAGTTTATACAGTGAAGACGCAGCTTGTAAATCTTCATATTCGTAGAGCGCATAAACAAATGAGTATTGATCCATCGGATGTTCTGAATCCAATCCCGATATTAGAAAATTGTAATCCTGCGGGTGACCGAATACACCTAATGCTTTTATGGCTGTGCCACGAACCCTTGGGTCATCGCTCTTCGCCAGTTCTCTTATTCGCGGCAGCGATTTCTCATAACGCGCCCGTTCAAGTAGATAAATCGCTGCTTGCAACTTAACCGTATCATCGGAAGTTTCCAAAATCCGGTTCAAAGCCAGAAGCCCTTTCGCGCCAAAAGTCTCCCATAAAAATTGATGCGTTAAAGGTGAGCGGAGAGTCAAAGAATGCAAGGCGATTGTGAGTTCACCATCTTTATCACTTAAACAGATTTCAAGCAGAGGCAAGGCTCTTTCGTCTTGCGTCAATGCCGCATCAAAGGCAGTAAGAAAGACATAAGTATATTGGGTCTTCAACGGTGTGGTTTTCCAAATATCGAGAATGGTTGAAACTTCGTCAAACTTGCCGATTTGCCAGAGAAGCGCCGCAGCGTTGAGCTTAAAAAAATCATCTTTTCGGTTGTTGCTTTTAATTAGTTGAAGTTCGCGTTTAAGCCTTGTCAATCCTGCTTTCCCTGATGCTTTGATTACCTGCCAGGCATTATCTATCTCTTGAGACTTTTTTTCTTTTTGTGCTTCGCTCAGTTTGCCTTGATCAATATTTCTCAAGGCGGCAATCGCATTTTCTAATTTTTTGTTTGCGCCGTTTTGGGCGAAGATGGTTGGGTGTGTGGTTAAAAGAAAAACCGTTAGGGTAATCAAACCGACAAGAACATTTTTTTTCATCACTAGACCTCTGGTTAAAATTGGTCTTTCACGCGCAAGAGGCAATCAAAGACTGCCTCTAAACGGAACTTAAATTTTCAAACTTTCACTGTCGCTTTGCGTTCCAGTTTATTCCAGCCGACGGCAATCCCTTTCAAGGATGCGAGGGTCGCTTTGATGGCGACGTAATACATCAACTGGCGATAGAAAAACCGTTGTAAGAATAGCCACACGAGTAATCGCTTGTTCTCTTTCGCTTCAAGTAAAAACGCCAGCGCCGCCGCCAGGAAATCGATTGCCAGAAACAGCGCATAGAAAAACGCCACGCGCATCACCGTGTCATTCGGGGTGTCCGCAGGGTGTTGAATGCGATACCAGATGGTGCTTGCCAACGAAATCACCATCAGCAAATCCATCACCGGTGAAATCAAAGGAAACAGCACTTGAAAAATCAAAACATTCGGCAACGCGATAAATCCTAAACTGCCATAACGCGGATTCAAAAGGGCGTTTTTATGTCGCCAGGCAGCTTGCAACGTGCCGTACATCCAGCGGAATCGTTGTTTGATAAATCCGCGCACCGTGTCGGGCGCTTCCGTGAGCGCGATGGCTTCGTCTTCGTAGGCGACTCGATAACCGAGTTTGCGAATCGCCATCGTCAGGTCTGCATCTTCGGCAAGGGTTAAATCGTTAAAGCCTCCAGCCTGCAATACCAGTTCGCGCCGCCACGCGCCGACCGCGCCCGGAACCACAGTAATGCAGTTCAAGACATTGAAAGCGCGACGGTCGAGGTTTTGACTGGTCACATATTCAAGCGCCTGCCAGCGCGTCATCAGGTTGATGCGGTTGCCGACTTTGGCATTCCCTGCAACCGCGCCGATTTTGCGGTCAACAAAATGGCGCGCCAGTTTACGGATGGTGTCGCGCGTGAAAATGGTGTCGGCATCCAGCGCGATGACGATTTCGGCATCGGTGTGTTGCACGCCGAAATTTAAAGCTTCGGGTTTCCCGGCATTGGCTTTGGTGAAAAAGCGCACGCGCTTTTCATTGGCGAAATTTTCCAAAATCCGTTCGGCAGTTTTATCGGTTGAGCCATCATCAACCACGACGATTTCAAAATCGGGTAAATCCGAAGCCAGCAAAGAGGCGATAGTTTGCACGATGACTTTTTCTTCGTTGTAAGCGGGAACGATGACCGCGACCGTCGGCTTGAAATCGTTGTCGTATTTCAGGTGACGTTCGCGCTCGTGTTCGATAATTGCCAGAGTGCCGATAAACAGCAATCGAAAAATTCCCAGAACGATTCCTGCTAAAAAAAGATAGCGCAAAACCATTGAAGCGATATTAATCGTTTGGAAAGCAACACGCGCCGGCAGCATTCGCCATTTGCCCTCGCTTGGAACCGGCGGCATCACTTCGTCGCGCGGTTTGCCGAGCAATTCGGAAACCGTCACCAGTTCAAAACCCTGGTCGCGCAACCTTTCAATAATTTGCGGCAAGGCTTCGATGGTGCGTTGTCGGACGCCGCCGGAATCATGCAATAAAACAATATTGGCGGGTCTTTCATTGGATTTATCTCTTCCCTTCAAGGCTTCGGCAACGGTAGCTTCAACAATTTCATCGGTCGTGACTTTCGGTTGTTGCCAATCGTGCGGGTCAATCAACATGCCGACATCAATATAGCCACGGTCGTTAATGAATTTGAGCATGCGGGTTTCCGATGGCGTCGTCGGTTCGGCGTCTTGCGCGAACGGCGGACGAAAGAGCGTCGTGCGATGACCGATGATGCTTTCCAGCAACACATCATTTGCCGAGAGTTCGAGATTAAATTGGATATCGGAAATCGAAGAGGCATTCGGGTGGGTGAAGGTGTGGCTGCCGATGTCGTGCCCTTCATCGTATTCGCGGCGCAAAATTTCCGGATAGAGTTCGCCTTGCAAGCCTATGTAAAAAAATGTCGCGGGCGCTTGATATTTTTTGAGAATGTCGAGGATTTGCGGGGTGTAATTGGGGTCAGGTCCATCATCGAAAGTCAACGCAATTTTATTTTTCGCATAACCATATCGCTTGATGACAAACGGTGAAGGAAATTGCCGGTAGCTTTCCTGTTTAATCACCCCGCTTTTATCGTCATAGGACACAGCGCGTTCGCCGTCTCTGGGGTAAGAAACAATTTCCAGGCATTCGCCTTTGCCTTCGTAATCGAGATTATATCCATAAACGATTTTACTGAGACTTTCAGCGGTATCTCTATTGAGTCTTTCAGGTTTGCCCAAGAAATCCCATATCGAAGGGTCTTCACTGCCGAGCCGCCAGAGCGCAAAACCACGCGGCGAAAAGGCGCGGGCTACAGACATTTGATTAAACGCGGTGACGGCATCCAAAAACCAGACGCGATGCACATTATCTTCATCATCGGCGTATTCAAAATAAGGGTTGAGCGAATCGCTGTCGAGTGCGATGTTGATCAGGTCTTGGGGATTTGCGGAAGCTTCCGGGTACGAAGATTCTTTGGCAGTTAATATCGCTTCTTCAAAGGTTCGGGTTTCGCCCGCTGCCTTTAACGGCTTGCCGTTTTTATCTTCAACTTCCCAATCGTAGGCATAACTGCCAATTGCGACGATGGTCTTTTCAGCGGGAACATCCAGTTGCCTGAGTCGCAAAATATCTTGAAACCAATCCTGGCTGGCAACGGGTCCGTCTTCGCCTGATGATGAATCGTGTTCATCATAGACCATCAAAATCACGTAATCGGCAGCCGCCGACAGTTTGCCGTAGTCGAAAGCTTCATCATCTGCCGGAAGATTGATTGAAACATCAAGCCCCGCATTACGAAAACGCGGGTAAAGCTCGTTCATAAACTCAACCAGATGCGCGCGGCTGGTATCATCAAGGTTTTCAAAGTCAATGCTCACGCCGTCAAGTTTATGGTCTTCGGCGTAATGAAAAAGCTGGTCTATTGTGCGGTGGCGGGCTTCGGAACTCGCGAGCATTTTGGCAAGCAAGTTTTTTTGAAACTGCGCGTCTCTGGCATTGTTGACCAGTGCCATCACACGGGTGTGCGGACTATGCTGGTGGACAAATTCAAGCACTTCGCTTTGTTTATCGGCATCATCATCTTCGAGATTTCCCGACTCATCCGCCAGATGCTTCGATTCGACAATCAGGATATCGAGTTGAATGTTTCGACGTTGAATATTGTCTTTGAGTGAAGTCATGGAAGACTCATCCCAGTTGACATAAAACCCAACCGAGAGCGGTTCGCCGGTTTGCAAGCTTTGACTGAACGGCTTCTTTATCGAGGCTCTGCGCAAGGCAATCTCTTTTTCAATTTTGCGTTTGGTATCGTTCAGTTCTTTCTGATGCGGGTCAAATAGAGCGGCGACCGGATGCCCTTTGCTGTCTTTGCCTTCAATCTTTAAATTCGGCAGATTGGGATTAATCAGGATGCTGAGTATCAAAACGCCAAAGGCTAATGAAAAAAACAGTCCGGCGAAATAGATGCTCTTTCTCAGGCGGGTCCAGCGTTTGTTATTCGGGTCAAAAAACACCGGGAGATGAGATTTTTTTTCACTCATAAAACCATTAAAAAATATTTTTATATTGAGAATCGGTTATCGATTCAATTTGCCTGTTTTGGCGCAGGTTGTGGCGCGCCAAAGCAAATTCTATCTCAGTTCCAAAGCGCCAGACAGCAAAAAATCCCAGGCGGTTTAAATCATCAATCATTGGCGCACAAATCCGCGTGTCAGTCTTATCAATACCGGCGAAACCAATTTGATAAGAACCGCTTAAAGAGCAAATCGTTTCTTGAATGAATAGCGGTTTGTGCTAGGATATGAATCATCATTAAAGCGCAGATGTGAACAGCTCAAAAAAGAGCGGAGACCGCACATGAGTGTTGAAGATTTCCGAAATGCGTTGCGAGAAGAGATCGCCGAAACCTTCGCGCGCATACAGAATCAATTCAGCGTCACCGAAGACGATTTCGCGACCGCTCTCTATGCGTCTGCAAAAAAATATCTGCCGCAACATTTCGCCGATGCGAATGCGGAGTTAAGTGGTACGGCAAAAATTGAATTGAAGGAATATTTCGCCTCACTCAATCTCGATGATTTAACCTTAGCGCTGGCTTGCGCCAAGGGCGACGATCAAGCCTGGGAAGATTTTTTCCGCGATTATCGCAGTTACCTGGTAAACATTTCGCGAACCATGAC
Organism: Acidobacteriota bacterium; assembly: GCA_040754075.1. Lineage (NCBI taxonomy): Bacteria > Pseudomonadati > Acidobacteriota > Acidobacteriota bacterium. The sequence continues at coordinate 8,276 of JBFMDH010000035.1, read as the reverse complement.
CCAGGATGCGGGAGCCGCCGAACAACTGGCTGATTCAACCTTTGCAGAACTGTATGGGTTGCGCGAATCCGAAGGTCAGCGGGTGAGCAAATTCACCTTTTATTCAGGGCGCGGTTCGTTGCGTGGGTGGTTAAGAGCCGTGGTTTTTCAACTGTCAGCCGACTCGCACAGGCAAACCAGTCGCTTTGTGCAACCCGAAGAACCTGATGATATGGAAAAGCTGGCGCATTCGGCGGAATCGCCGCAAAACGCGCCGACCACGGAAATCGCTTTTATTCGTGAACGCTATAAAACCGCAGCCGCGGATGCTTTGCGGCGGGCAATTGATGGGCTTGACGCGCGTGAACGGTTGCTTCTGGTTTATTACTATTACGACGAATTGACGCTCAAAGAGATTGCTCAGATGTTCGAGGTTCACGAAGCGACGGTGAGTCGTTGGATTACTAAGGTACAAAAACATACCCGCAAGTTAGTGGAAAAAAGTTTGACACGTGACCACAACTTCAACCGCCAGGAGGTCAGCGAAGCCATCGCTTTGGCGGCTGAAGAAATGGACATCAGTGTGCGTGAATATTTGTATGAACCTTCCGATAGAGAAGTGGATAAAACCGGTAGTGAAGCCGTTGTGCAAAATTAAAAAAAAATCGCAAGCCGAACGCTTAAAGGCGTTCTCTTGCAAGGAAGCAGTAAAGAGCAATGGAGAAGTTAGGAAAAACCGAAGATGGGGTAATGGATCATCTGCTGCGAAATTATCTGAAGCGGCAGGTGCAACCAAATTTACAGTGCGAAGGATTCGACCCGGATTTAGCAAACGCCTACCTTGAGCGCGCAATGAAGGAAAGTGAACAGGCGCAATATGAATTTCATCTTTCCGCCTGTTCAATGTGTCGCCAGAATGTTATCGCGCTTGCTCGTCTGGTCGAAGCCGATGGCATTGAGGTGAAGGCTGTTGCCGCGGCTGCGATGGCAAGCCGAGCGGCTCAAGCACCAGTCATCGATAATCATAAGGTCAAATCATCAGGCATTGAACAATCGAGTTGGCTGGCAAAGCTGAAAGCCTGGCTTGGGCTACTGGCTTCACCGCAATTTGCGCTGGCGGCAAGTGCCGCCATCATCCTCGCTATCGCGATTCCGCTGGTACTGACGCAAAAAAATCCGAACTCCGAAATAGCCCAAACCAAGCCGGCTACCGAAGATGCCCATGAACATGCTGGGCGTTCGGTTGCTAATCCTGCCACACCGCCGAGTTCCACTCCCCCTAATTCAACGAATCCGGCGGAACAACCAAGCGAAAAATCGGCAACGCAGACAACCGCAGGCAAAGATGAAACGGGAGCCGCGCCAGCCAGTGCATCGACAACGGATGACCAGCCGACTACGACTCCAGCCAGTGAACCCGCAAAAGAAGAACGGGCTGCTGCGAGTGATAAACGTGATGAGGCAGCGAAAACAGATGACACCACGGCTGCGCCATCAACCGCGCAACCTGAAGCGGCAAAACCCGCGCCTGCGGCTGAACCGCTTGGTCGCGTAGAATCCAAAGATGCAACGCGCGTAGAAGCCGACAGTGAATCAGGCAAGTCCGTCACTATAAAAAAGGGCAATACCACCGATTCTTCAAAATCAAAAGAGAGTAAACCAACTATTCGCCCAGAAAGTTCAAGTCCAAGCGCAAGTGCGCCCGGCGGTTCAAGTGGAACGCCAAAGGCACTCAGTGCAGGTAGCGCGTTACGAGAGCCTTCCAGTCGCGACCGCGTCAATCCTGCCAATTCCCGCCGCATTTCCGGCAAACGATTCTGGCTGGTCGATGGTGTCTGGACGGATGAAAATTTCCGCAGCGATAAAAAGATAGCTATGGTTACGGTTGTCAAAGATAGCGACACTTATAAGAGCATTCTTGAAAAACATTCCGATTTGCAGAAATACTTTTCGGCTTTTGACCGCGCCATCATCGTTTATAAAGACATTGCTTACAAATTGATTCCGCAGGACGGAAAATAAAAAGGGACGCAAGCCGCCTGTATCGCAAATTTTCACCAATCGAAAAAGACCTTGTCAGATTGGGCGGGCACCAATAACCCGCTGTGAAACTCCCAATGTCGAAACAGAAATTTATCAAGCAATCGGAAATCGACGCTCCGATTGACCAGGTATTTGCCTTTCATGAAACCCCTGAGGCTCTTGAAATTCTCACACCACCATGGGAAAAGGTCGAAGTGCTTGAGCGCACCAAGGGCATTCAAATAGGTTCCAAAGTGTTGCTCAAAACCAAAACCGGCTTTTTGTGGCAGAGGTGGGAAGCTGAGCACATCGAGTATATTCCCAACCAACTTTTTATCGATGTCCAAAGGCGTGGGCCATTTGCCTGCTGGCTCCATCAGCATCGTTTTGTGCCTACCGATAGAGGAACGACGTTGATGATTGATGAAGTCGATTACGAATTGCCGATGGGTTGGTTGGGCGAGTGGGTGGCAGGCGCTTTCGTGCGAAAAAAATTGCAGCGGTTATTTGATTATCGCCATGAAATGCTTGCCGAACAATTCAAGAAAACCGCGACATAAGGCATAAGTTTTTACTCTCGTTTAGAATATTTTTCTTGATGAAGGTTGAAAAGATAGAGACGCTTTCAACCTTCATCATTTTGACATCCCCATTAAATCGCTTAGCCCATATGGGTGAAATGTTCAGGCGTGATTTTGTACATCACCCGCACTTCATTGGCGCTTCGATACGGGTAGGTATCCAATCCCATATATTTTTTCGCCATTTTATCAATGTGCGCGTCGGCTCCCTCTTCGGTGATTTCGCTGACGTGACCGCGAACTTCCAGGTAGCGGTAGGGGTTTTCCGGGTCGAGAATCGAAAGCGCGACGGCAGCGTTTTGTTTCATATTGCGATCTTTTTGCCGACCGCGAGCCGAATTCACAATGACGTGGGTGCCGTCGAAATCAACCCATACGGGAGTCACTTGCGGCGCGCCATTGGGCAAAATCGTCGCTAAACTCGCAAAAGCTTTCTTATCAAACAGGTCAAGATATTTTTCCGGTATCGCCGATGTCATAAAATTTTCTCCTTTTGTTCAATTTGATGTTTCTCGTTTAATTTAAAACTCTCGCTTGCGATTTGTGAAGCCGCAGATGGGGAACTTTTTCAGAACTGAGAGTGTCTAAAGATGCAGCGCCGAATATTCCTTCAATAATTCACCATCACTAACTCTCTGGCTACTTGCGCTAAGCATTGAGGCTTTCTGGCAAGCAGGAATGGATTAAGGAGTTCTCTATGCGATCAACCAGAAATTCGTCACTTACAAACGATATGATATTCGCTTGGTTCTTACTCATTGCGCTCCCTTTAATCAATGAGTCGAAGGCAATAGTCGTACAGGCTTGTCCTCTTGAATCTTATGAATATTACCGCCCACTATGGGACAATGATGCGTTCCTGGCGCTATTGTATTTCTCACTGTGGATATTATTTTTTGCATCAGTTGGTCTCATTATCGAGAGACAGTTGTCGTTTTCATCCATACAAAAAAATTTAAAATTGTTCACGCGCAGAATCCTACTCGCTTTAACCACCAGTCAAATCGCAGAGGCAATTAAAATTTCACAACGCTATAAAACTCATCCCCTTGCTACTTCGACTTATGAGGTTATACGAACCAAGCAAAATATTTGTGCAACCCAAGCCGAAGAAAACGATTTTTATGCAGTTGCCTACGAGTATGCCTTGACGCAAAGCGAAATCGAATTAAAAAGCAGATTAAAGGCACTGAAAAATATCGGGATAATGAGTTTATGTGCCGGTTTAGTCGGAACCATTGTGTGTTTATACACTGCGCTGTTGGCGGTTAATTCAAATGATGAATACTATTTCTCACCAATGCCTTGGATTTATGAAATTCCCAACATTGCTTTATATTCTTCGGTAATCGGAGGGGGAGCACTTGGGTTTTATAAAAGGTTATCGAAAAAAGCATCTCGCATATTGAACGAAGTTGATTATTCCTCAAGAGAAATTCTTAATCGCCTAATGCTCACTAACGTCTCCAGGCAAACCGTCAGCGCAATTCAAGAAGAGAGATGCCTCAATTCGACAACCGAGTCAGAACCGAAACTGATTCACCAGACCACGTTCTTTACCATCCCTCATCAAGGCTGATTTCCACCGGCAAACCTTCGCCCCAGCCATACTTCTCTCGTGAAAGTCGTTGCACCGCTTGCCAGGTTTCAGCATCACGGGTTTCATCAAGCACTCGCGCAGTCGCTGGAAATTCATCTTTGGCGAATCGAAGGTGAATGCAGGGATTTTGTTGAATGTTTTGCACCCAGTTGGCTTTGAAAAAATGTTCGGCGAGAATGTAGAACTTCCCTGCCCGTTCGACAAACCAGATTTCGATTTCACGTGGCAAGCCGCTTTTACGACCAGTGGTCGTCACATAAATATATTGCAGCCTGGCATAATCTTTTGGCTCGGACATCTTGAATCGAATTGTTTCATTATCCGAAGACCGGCGGCAACACGGAAGAGGTTAATTTCTAATCTACCGCTTTTTTACTTTTGCCTTTTTGCTTTTACCTTCTTTAGCGCGGTCGTTGGCGCGGGTCCAGGCGTTCGCGCAGTCCATCGCCTAAAAAATTAAATGCCAGAACGGCGAGCGCAATCATCAGTCCCGGAAAGATAAACAGGTGTGGCGCGGTGAACCAGAACTCGCGCGAATCATCAATCATTTTGCCCCACGAAGGAATCGGTTCGGGAACTCCCAATCCTAAAAAACTCATCCCCGCTTCAGACAGTATCGCACCCGCCATGCCAAGCGACGCCTGCACAATCAGCGGTTGAATCGAATTGGGCAAAATGTGTTTGAGTAAAATTCTGAAATCGCTTGCGCCGAGCGCCCGCGCAGCGGTAACGAAATCGTATTCACGGACTTTCAAAACCTGCGCGCGAATCAGCCGCGCATATCCGACCCAACCGATAATCGACAGCGCAAAAATCAAATTGCGCACGCTTGGCCCTAAAAACGCGACCATCGCGATGGCTAGCAAAATGCCCGGAAACGATAAAAAGACATTGAATAAAAAACTGGAAATCAGCCGATCAGTCCAACCGCCTTTATAACCGGCGAATGAACCGATGAGGACGCCGATAATCGATGAAATCGTCACCACGGATAATCCGACCAGCATGGAAACGCGCGCCCCATAAATGATTCGCGTCATCACATCGCGCCCCAACTGGTCGCGCCCCATCCAGTGTGTGGCGTCAGGTGATTCGAGCCTTGCAATCAAATCCTGCTGTTGAACTTTTTCCCATGAAGCAATGAGCGGCGAAAGCGCCGCCATCAAAACAAAAACAATAATTACTACCAATCCGAATTTTGCGACTTTATTCATGTCCTGAATTTCTTTTCATGATTTCAGTTGATAATTGAAACAACGATTTTGTAATAACTTTTATAAACGCCAAAAAAAAATCAAGCTTCCAGAATTGCCTGCACCATGCGCTTTTTGGCAATCGCAATGTAAGCAGGATTCATTTCAAATCCGATAAAATTTCGCCTGAGCTTTTGACAAACGACGGCAGTCGTTCCGACCCCGCAAAAGGGGTCTAAGACAATTTCGTTTTCGTTGGAGCTGGCGCGAACCAGGCGTTCAATGAGTTTCATTGGTTTTTGAATTGTATGAAGCAGATCACGACTGACCAATTCGTGCGATTTATAAGTCAGTTGTTTAATATCCCCCCACACATCACCGGGATTTTTCCCGCGCGCATTGAATTTGGTTTTGCCATAGTGCCCATTCCGAACTGATGGGACGTTTTCGCAGCGTTTGCGATGTTCGAGTTCAACCAGTTGCGGCACACGTATGTCATCGAGGTTAAAAGTTTTCGCTTTTCCTTTGGTGAAATAACAAATCAGGTCATAGTTATTGGTGTAATTTTTTTTGCCTTGCGCCAAACGGCTCGGTTGATACCACACGAGTTTCGCATTCAGATTCAAATACTCGCGATAATCAATAAAATCGATGCAATCGGGTTTACCAAACAGATAAAGCGCGCCGCCGGGCTTTAATTTTTGCGAAAACAGACGAATTAAATTCAGGTTGAACGACTGAATATCGGAAATCTTGTCCCAATCATTTCCAGTGATTCCATAGGGACCGTCACAAATGACTAAATCGATGAAGGCATCCGGCAAACGGTTGATTAGTTCCAGACTATTGCCTTTATAAATACGATTCAGCGCCATGCTTCGATGTTTCGGTCGGATGATTTTACTTTTGGTCAAATAACCCATAGTCCCAATTAATCAACTTTGATGCGCGGGTCAAGGAACCGGTAGAGCAGATCGGTTGCCGTGTTGACGAAAACATAGGTTGAAGCAATCACCAGAATGCAGCCTTGTGTGAGTTTGTAATCGCGCTCGCTGATGCTATCAATCAATAAACTGCCAACCCCGGGCCAGGAAAAAACCCGTTCGGTGATAATTGCGCCGGCAAGCAATACACCGAATTGCAGACCGATAACTGTGACAACCGGAATCAAACCATTCTTCAACACGTGTTTATAGATGACTGTGCGTTCGGGTAGTCCTTTGGCACGAGCGGTGCGCACATAATCTTCGCCGAGTTCTTCGAGAACGCTTGAACGAACGATGCGCGTCAAAATTGCAGACATCGCGGCTCCCATGGTTACCGCAGGTAAAATGATATGGGCAAGACTTCCCGCGCCGGAAACCGGCATCAGTCCGAGTTCAACCGAAAATATCAGCATCAATAAGGGACCCAGGGCAAAGCCGGGAAGCGAAATTCCAAGTAGCGCGAGAAAAGTTGAAAAACTATCGATGGCACTTCCTTTATGCGTAGCCGCTGTCACTCCCAGGGGGATAGCGATTGAGATGGCAATGATCATTGCGGCAATCGCCAGTTTAATCGTTGAAGGGTAACGCGAAGCGATGCGTTTGAGAACCGGTTCTCTGGTCACCGGATTGGTTCCCCAATCGCCGCGAACGAGTCCCTTCCAATAGTCGGTGTATTGGGTAAGCAAAGGCTTATCTAAACCGAGTTCGGTCTTTACGGCTTGATATTGTTCTTCGGTAGCATTTTCCCCAACGAGTTGGCGGACAGGATCGCCCGGCACAAAGTGAATGAGTAAAAAAACCAAGGTGACAACTGCCCACATCACCGGAATGATAATCAATAACCGTTGTGCTATCGCCAAAACGATTCCGCGCATAGGTGGCGAATAATAGCAAAGCCGTAGGTCAAAGGCGAGAGAGCAATTTTATTTTATGCTTGCAATGCAGTAAGGCGATGCGTATCATCAACCTTCTGTTTGGAAAGCTGTTTTTCAATACATTCGCCGATGTAGCTCAGCTGGCCAGAGCGCCTGATTTGTAATCAGGATGTCGGGGGTTCGACTCCCTCCATCGGCATTATCAAGACTGGCGACCCTAATTAAGGTCGCTTTTTTATTTTATCTTTAAAGAATAAGGAATCCGCGCACTCAGCGACGCATCTCGAAACAAAGGGATGATTGATGTAAAAAGCGCCTTGCGTGTAAATCCTATCTTCGTTTAGAATGACCGTTTCTTATTTTCGTTCAGAAGCCAAGAGAAGTGTGTTTGAAAGGGCTTCAGATGAACGGATGGGTTGAAGGTTGCAAGATAAACTCAACCTTGCTGTTGAAAATGCTGGGGTGGTCGAGTGGTTAATGGCACCGGGCTGTAAACCCGGCGGGCTAACGCCCTACGAAGGTTCGAATCCTTCCCCCAGCACCATTGCAAGTAAAAAGTGAAAAGTAAAAATAATCAGATATTCGGTTTTACTTTTCACTTTTTACTTAACTCCAGGCGGGAGTAACTCAATGGTAGAGTACTAGCCTTCCAAGCTAGCTGTTGCGGGTTCGAGTCCCGTCTCCCGCTTTTGTGTGCCGCCGTAGCTCAGTGGTAGAGCGCATCCTTGGTAAGGATGAGGTCGTGAGTTCAATCCTCACCGGCGGCTCCATCGAAACTGGCTTAACCCTGATCGGTTCCGCGATGTTATCAACCCGCGAAGATACATCAGGCATTTAATCCCGAATAACAAATCAGCCCCGTGCTGAGAAATCATAACTCGCTAAATATTCGGCTAATTATTTAAGGAGAATTATGGCAAAAGAGAAATTTGATCGCAGTAAACCGCACGTCAACGTCGGCACCATCGGTCACATCGACCACGGCAAAACCACTTTGACCGCCGCCATTACCAAAGTGCTTGCCAAACATAATCCCAAAA
>JBFMDH010000034.1 GCA_040754075.1 Acidobacteriota bacterium | reverse complement strand
GGGAAGAAAAACAGATAAAAATAGATTGGCAATTTTCCATAGAGTCTGCAAGAAGCAAATTGAACAGGCATTATGAGAAGGTCAATGCAGACAATCAGAAATATAACAAAACTTAAAAAACGGTGTAATGAAGACCTATTCTTATATTGGTTCAGAACTGGAGTTGTTCAGCAGAGCCGTAAATTGGAAAAATTACTATGCCAAATTCCTGTACAAATACTTAACAGGCGAGGTACTGGAAGTTGGGGCAGGCATTGGTTCGACCACGCAAATACTTTGTAATAGGAAGCAAAATCGTTGGGTTTGTCTTGAACCTGATGCGGAAATGAGTTGCATATTAAAGGAGCGAGTCACTCAGGGAGAACTTCCAGAAACTTGTGAGGTGTCAAATGAATTCATTGGTAGTCTGCCAAAATCGGAGTTGTTCGATGTCATCGTTTATATTGATGTGCTGGAACACATAGAAAACGATAAACAGGAGTTGATAGCTGCAACCGCGCACTTAAAGACCGCCGGACATCTGATCATATTGTCTCCCGCCCATCAACGGTTGTTTACGGAATTTGATAGGGAAATCGGTCATTTCCGCCGGTATAACCGAAAATCACTAGCGGCAATTATTCCCAATGCGCTGGAGAGTGTGGATTGCAGATATTTAGATAGCGTTGGTATGTTTGCCTCTCTGGCTAATCATTTGATATTGAAAAGTAACATGCCAAGTGAGCAACAAATTTTATTCTGGGACAGCGTTATGATTCGGCTCTCGAAATTTGTTGACCCCTTATTGAATTATCGAATCGGCAAATCCATTTTGGGCGTCTGGCGCAAGAAAGGCTACCCCCAATCTGAGTAAACAATCTTTTATGGCAAGCAGTAAAGTAGAGTATGCCAAACCCTGAGCTTGATATTCATTAGGAAATCGGTTTTCTTAAAAAATCCCGAATCAGAGATTTGGGTGTTGATTATCACAATCATATGGATTGCTTCCATCAGCCAGGCGTTGATGGATTATGGTGAAAATGCCCGCTATTCAATAGCTTTTCAGCCTTTGATTACTTATGCCGTTTTACTGTTCGCGTTTTTTGATATGAAGCAACTTAAAGAAACGCGATTATTCGGTGGCGAAAGAAAGTGCGACCCGACAGGTTGAGGAACGAAATTCCTGCGGACTCATTTCAATCTGAGAAGAACCATTCCTATGGCTATAGATTCATCAACTCAACATAAAGAAGCAGTAATCGAACATTTTGATTGTCTCTCTTCAACCGGACACTGGTCACATCTCTATGAAGTGAAAGATGGCTTGACTTATCACTTTCATGTGCGGCGACAACGCGTGCTTGAATTATTGCCGCGACGACTGGGGCGGGTTGCCGATGTCGGGTGCGGTCCCGGGGTGATGGTGCAATATGTGCTCGAACGTGGCGGCACCTTTGAAGGAGTTGACCTGTCGCCGGAAATGATCCGCGAAGCCAAAGAAAAATACACTCACCTCGAAGGCGTAAGCTTTCAAGAAGGGAGTATCGAGGAATTAAAACTTCCGAGCGCTGCTTATGATCAGGTCATCTGCATGGCGGTTATTGAATACTTGAAAACGCCTGACCGCGCGCTTGCTGAAATCGCCCGTATCATGCGACCGGACGCAATCGCGGTCATCACGGTTCCTAAACGTGTGCATATCGATAAACTCATGATTAACATTACAACTCCGTTTCGTGCACTCTTTCGGGCGTTGGGTGCGGAAGGCGCAGACACCTTGCCTCGGCTTTGTCTGCAACCCGATGAACTTGATGAAGCCGCAAAGCGCGCAGGGTTGATTTTTGAAAGGGGTGCGCAATATTGCTTTACCCCGATTCCTTATCCGTTTTCCCGCGTTGCGCCCAAACTGAGTATGCGTTTAAATCTGCCGTTTGAAAAATGGTACACATCTCGTAAGTTTTTCAATTCTTTCTTCGCGCACGGGTACATCGGTCTGTATCGAAAGCCTTAACGGTTTTTTTGAGAACCCAAGCACACGAAAGCCGGATGAAAAAGATTCTCTTCTTGCTGGTTTATTACAGCGGGTTAGCGCGGTTATTTGCCTGGCTTCATCGCAAACAGGTATTGATTCTGTGTTATCACGGCGTGACGAAGCGCGAAAGTCGTGGCGACAATGACGCTTTCGGTTTGCACATTCGCCAAGACCGCTTCTGCGCGCAGATAGAATATTTGTTGCGCAATTACCGGGTTATTTCATTGAAAGACTATTTAATCGCCCGTCGTGAAAATAGATCGTTGCCAGATTATTCGGTGGTTCTAACTTTTGATGACGGGTTCAGAAATTTCAAAACGGTTGCTGCGCCGCTCCTTTGCGAAAAGAATATTCCAGTTTCCATCTTTTTAATAACCGACAGGATTCGTCAAAACAATGACCTGAGTTTGCCAACAAATTGGGTTTCCGAAGATGACAACGAATATTTATTCTGGGAAGACGTTCGCCAATTAAGTAATGAAAAAACTATTCAATTCGGTTCGCATACCTGTTCGCATCGCAATTTGGCAACCCTTTCACTCGAAGAGGTTGATGCCGAACTGCTTGACTCACGTTCGATGCTGAACACCTACATTCCTCAGCCTGAAATGATGTTTGCGTACCCTTACGGCGGATATTCGGAAGAGATTGCCAAACGTGCCCATACCGCAAAATATGCCTGCGCCTTAACCGCAGATGACGGGTTTAATGACGAGACCACAGACCTCTATAAATTACGCCGCGCGTTGATTGGTGATGATGATGATTTGCCGAATTTTGCTGTCCGAATATCGGGCTTCGCTTGCCGAATGCGGTCTTTGAGAAATCTGTTTTTAGGAAGGCATCCTAGGTAACGCGCGGTAAGCATAGTTGATCATGAGCATTCGCACCTTTTATATCTGTTATTTCAGTTTGCGTGAACCGTTGGTGCAGACACAGGTTTTACCCTATTTGCGGGAATTAAAACAAAGCGACATCGAAATTTCTATCCTTACTTTTGAACCAAACTTCAAAAACAGTTGGGCACCTTCTGAAAAACAGGAGTGGAAAACCCGGCTTGCTGCTGAAGGTATTAACTGGCACGCGCTCCCCTATCATAAACGGGTTTCACTGCTCGCCACGTTTTATGACATCGCGATGGGGGCATTCTTGCTTTTCAAATTAAGGAAACAGATTGACGTTTTGCACGCGCGCTCACATGTTGCCGCAGCCGTTGGCTCAATAGCTAAACGATTCATCGGTTGTCCTTTGATTTTCGATATACGCGGCTTCTTCCCGGAAGAGTATGTTGACGCGGGAATCTGGACTGGTGGTGGATTCATCTATCGCTTAACCAAATTTGTTGAAAAAAGGTTGTTTGCCGCCGCTGACGCATTCGTGGTGTTGACTGGTAAAGCCCGCGATATTTTATTTGGTGAAGATGCAACGGTTGACGAAAAGGGAAGACCGATAGAAGTGATTCCCTGTTGCGTTGATTTAGGACGGTTCCAGCCTGTTGCTGATTTGGATAAAGAGGCTGTGCGTGCCGAACTCGGTTTAACCGGACGGCGTGTGCTGGTTTATGTGGGGGCGCTCGGCGGGTGGTATTTGACCAGAGAGATGGCAGAGTTTTTGGCAACTGCTCACGAAAAGAACCCGAATAGCTTTTCGTTGATTCTCACGCAAAGTCCGCCCGCGATGATTGCTGATGAATTCAAGAAATTAAAAATTCCAGAAAATGATTATCTAATTAAACAGGTTGCGCCTGCGGAAATCCCACGTTATTTGAAAACCGCAGACCTGGCGATTTCGTTTATTAAACCCTGCTATTCCAAACTGGCATCATCACCGACCAAACTGGCTGAATACCTTGCCAGCGGTCTTCCGGTGATTGCCAATGGTGGGATTGGCGATGTGGATGATGTCTTGCAAAATGACCGCGTTGGTGTGGTGATAAATGAGTTCACCGCATCAGCATATCGAAAAGCATTGCGTGAAGCTGAACAGTTATTGCAAGATAAGTCTGCTGTCGCGCGTTGTCGGGAAAGTGCGATGCGCAATTTCAATTTAGAAGAGGTTGGCGGCATGCGGTATCGAAGGCTTTATCATCGCCTTCTGGAAATTGAGACTAAAAAATTTGCCGCCTCTGAAGTGATCTCCTGATATCTTATGAACTTTGATGGGCAACTTGAATTTACTTTTGGTGTGTTAGTGCTCATCATTCTTACACTGCTTGGGTATATAGGACTTGCTTATACAAAAAATCATCGCGAAACCTTATATTTTCAACGGAAACTTTTTCTATCGGCGGTTGCGGCGCGTTTTGGCATTTCTTTAATCCTTTATCTGTTCGGCATTGCAAAGGTAATTGGTGACGATGACTCTAATGGGTGGATAGTTGGCACCATGCTTCGTAATACCTGGGTGACACAGGGAATGGGCGTGTTGGATTTACCAACGGTTTTATTAAGTGTTTTTGAAAATACGAATCAAGGCTATCAATATATGCTCGGGGCATTTTTCTTTATTACTGATGTTCCCGGAAGATTCCCCGCTGCGGCGTTGAACTGTTTTTTCGGCGCGCTCATCGTCGTTCTGACTTATCGAATTGCGCGAACGCTCTTTTCTGAGCGGGTTGCGGTGCGCGCCGGATGGGTCACCTGTCTTTTCCCGTCAATGATTATCTGGTCGGCGCAAACGGTTAAAGAACCAGTGATTATTTTGCTTGAAACGGTCGCGCTTTATGCCTGTGTCAAGCTGAAAAACTCAGGGGTTAGCATCAAATATATTGCGGTTTGCGCACTGGCATTATTCTTAGTTATTCCATTTCGCTTTTATGCGGCGTACATCGTGGGCGCGGCGGTGGCGCTTACCCTTATTCTCCCTCATCTGAAGCAGCGCAAATTGCGAATAGGCGCGGTAATCGGTTTGGCGGCGATTTTTGTCCCCATCGTATTTTTAACCGGCGCATTGGTTAGAGCGCAGGCAGAAATCGAGCGCATGGATTTGATAGACCGCGCACAAACTTTTAAAACCGGTTTAACAACGGGTAACCTTGGAACCGGCTCTACGGTTAAAAGTGATTTCGATTTGCGCACGCCGAGCGGACTCATTGGCGCGACCGCATTCGGCGGCGCGCATCTGTTGCTTGCGCCTTTTCCCTGGCAACTCGGAGACGGCAGCAGCTTGCGTATGCTTTTAACCTTGCCGGAACTTCTGGTCTGGTGGATTCTATTTTTCATCGGCGTGATTCCTGGTCTCTGGTATGCCATTCGTAAACGCTTTGACGAAATTCAACCGATGCTGATTTTTATTGCTGGACTCGGGTTTTTATACAGTGTGCTGTTTGGCAACATCGGGTTAGTCTATCGTCAGCGGGCACAGCTTCTGCCTTGGTTATTGATTTTTGCAATGGTCGGATTGGAGCGGCGGTTTGCTCGGCGGCGCGAACGAAGGCAGGCGCGAGTGGATGAACCTGCAAGACCCATTGTCGTTGAGGCGCGAAGTTGATGGCGACACGGGTTTTATTTCTGACGCCGAATCCCGTAGAAGCCGCCAGCACGCGCTATCGCATCTCGCAATACTTCCCTTATTTTCAATCGGAAAATATTGAATGCGAACTTGCCCCGTTTCTCTCAGATGAACTCTTTCAACTGCTGTACCAACCGGGGCAACATTTTCGCAAAACTGTTTCCTTATTTTGCGAACTTTGTCGCCGACTCAAAGACACAATCAAAGTTCGCAATTTCGATGTCGTCTTCATCAGTCGCGAAGCCTGTCTTTTTGGCCCGCCGTTTGTCGAATGGCTCATTCATCGGGTGATTCGTAAACCGATAGTCTTTGATTTTGATGACGCGATTTTTGTCCATTATGTCAGTCCAACCTATGGACGCTACGCGATGTGGCTCAAATATCCGGCAAAGACCTCGAAAATTATTTCAATGAGCGCGCACGTGCTTGCGGGCAATCAGTATCTCGCAAACTACGCGCGGCAGTTCAACCCCAATGTCTCCATTTTGCCGACCGTCGTTGACACGACGGAATTCGACGCAAAAGCCCTATCCCGACATCGCAATGAACCGTTCGTGATTGGCTGGATTGGCAGCCATTCGACGGCACAATACCTTGAGGTCATCAAGCCCGCTTTAACCGAACTGGCTTCGCGCCACAAATTTATCTTTCGGGTGATTGGTGCAGGCAAGCCGATTGAAATTCCCAATGTCCAGGTTGAAAATCGCCAGTGGCGCAGGGAAAGCGAAATCCAGGATTTTTGCGACCTTGATTTGGGGCTTTATCCGATTCGCGAAGATGACTGGTCACAAGGCAAATGCGCCTTTAAAGCGATTCAATACTTAGCCGCAGGCGTCCCTTGCGTGGCATCACCTGTCGGCATGAACCGCGAAGTCATCACTCACGGCGTCAATGGTTTCATCGCCAACTCGACCGCTGAATGGGTCGAATCATTAAGCCGTTTGATGAGCGACACCGATTTGCGAAAACAAGTTGCTGCAAAGGGAAAAGCCACTGTCGCCGAGCGTTACTCGTTGCAAGCCCACGCGCCGCGTTTTGCCGCTGTGTTGAAAAACGTAGCCGCCGGTGTGCAGGTCGAAAACTATAGTTTGGAAAACATCAAATCCGTGACGGAGTAATAAAATTGAGGGAGAGAGTTGAAATATGAATGTATTGGTAACCGGAGGCGCAGGGTTCATCGGTTCGCATTTGGTTGATGCGCTGGTGGCGAAGGGACAGCGGGTTCGTATCCTTGACGCTTTAGTGCCGCAAGTCCACACTTCGGGGAAGGCAGAGTACCTGAACCCTGATGCCGAATTCATCCAGGGTGATGTTTGTGATGCGGCGGTTGTTCAACAGGCGCTTGACGGCATTGATGCGGTTTATCATCAGGCTGCCGAAGTCGGCGTCGGGCAATCTATGTACGAAATCACTCGTTACGTTCGAGCAAATGATTTTGGGACTGCCGTTTTGCTTGAAGCGATACTTGCAAAGCGCGATAAAATTCAAAAATTGATTGTCGCATCTTCCATGTCAATTTACGGTGAAGGTGCATATGCTAATTCTGAGGGAAAAGCTTTTTATCCTAAAATTCGCCCCAATGAACAACTTGAAGCCCGCATTTGGGAAGTGGTGGATAATGAAGGAAAGCCTTTGAAAGCTGCCCCAACATCTGAAGACAAGCCCTTATTCCCCACTTCGGTTTATGCGATCAGCAAACAAGACCAGGAACAATATTGTCTGGTCTTCGGTCGCGCTTACAATATCCCGACCGTGGCTCTGCGTTATTTCAATGCTTATGGTTCGCGTCAGGCTTTATCCAACCCTTATACCGGTGTTTGTGCGATTTTTTCGGGGCGGCTTCTGAACAACCATCCTCCGGTTATTTTTGAGGATGGAGAACAGGCGCGTGATTTTGTTCATGTCAGCGATATTGTGCAGGCGAATTTATTGGCGCTCGAAACCAACCGCGCCGATTATCAGGCTTTGAATGTCGGAACCGGAGTAGCCACATCGATTAAACAGGTGGCAGAAATGTTAGCCAAAGGTTTAGGCAAAGACATCGAACCGGAAATCGTCGCCAAATACCGCGCTGGCGACATTCGCCATTGTTTTGCCGATATTTCGCGAACCCGCGAATTGCTGGGTTATGAGCCAAAATGCAGGCTTGAAGACAAGATTCCTGAGTTGTTGGATTGGGTTGCTCAACAGCAAGCTACTGATCAGGTGAAGCAGGCAACCGCCGAATTAGAAACTCTTAATCTGGTTCGTTAATCTCGGATTTCTTATTAAGCGTTAAAAATCAATTTGCAGATTTATGTACATTTTAGGACTGACTACATTAGGTGATGCGGCGGCGACGTTGATTCACGATGGTGAAATCGTTGCCGCTGCTGAAGAAGAGCGTTTTTCGCGGGTGAAATACAAACCCGGTTTCCCGCACGGCGCATTGCAGTATTGTCTTGAGCAGGCGGGAATTAAAATATCCGATGTCGATCACATCGGTCTTTACTGGAAGCCCTGGATACTCAGGCATAAAGCCATGCAGGCGGTGAAATCGCTCGCCATGTCACCGGCGATGTTTCGCGCCCGTGTTGATAGAGGCGTCGCGCAAGTGAGCGATAGCTACCTTGGAATGTTCAAATATCCCAAGATGATTCGCGAGCGTTACGGCGACAGCGATTTCAAGTTTCATTACCTTGAACATCACCTCTGCCATGCGGCGAGCGCCTTTCTGGTTTCACCGTTTGAAAGCGCTGCGATATTGACGATGGACGGAACCGGCGAAGAGACCACCACCCTTTTTTCTCAAGGAAAAGGCACGAAAATCAATGTCTTAAAACGCATAAAACTTCCCAATTCCTTAGGGCAATTTTATTCGGCAGTAACCAACTACATCGGCTTTGATATGTTTGCCGGTGATGAATGGAAAGTGATGGGGCTTGCCGCTTACGGTAATCCGAAATATAAAGACTTCTTCGCAAAAGAAGTGCTATCCATCAACGGCAATCATGATTTCCACGTCAACATTCGCGTGCTCGACCATCATCTGGCGAAAAAATATAAATTCAGTGAGGCGGCAAAAGAGGCGCTCGGCGCGCCGCGCCTGCCCGGTGAAAAACTCGAACAGCGCCATTGGGATATTGCCGCCAGCGCCCAGAAAGTTTTGGAAGACGTGGTGCTGCATCTGCTCGAAGGGCTTTACGAAGAGACCCGCGAAGAAAACCTCTGTCTCGCGGGTGGCGTGGTTTTTAACTCGGTAATGAACGGGCGGATTATGACCGAATCGCCGTTCAAAAAATATTTCGTGCAACCGGCAGCCGGTGACGCGGGGTGTTCGCTCGGTGCTGCCTACCTGCTGCATCACGGACGTTTCAAAAATCCGCGTGGGTTTGTAATGACCAATGCCTACTGGGGGCCGTCGTTTACGGGCGAGGAATGCGCGGCGGCGCTAAGCGAAGCCGGACTGCAATTTGAAACTTTGCCGGATGAGGTCTTACTTCCGAAAGTCGCGCAGATGATTGCCGATGGCGCAGTGATTGGCTGGTTCCAGGGACGTATGGAATTTGGCCCGCGGGCGCTTGGCAATCGCAGTTTTCTTGCCGACCCGCGCCGCGCAGATATGCGCGAACTTCTCAATCAAAAAGTCAAACTGCGCGAATGGTTCCGCCCGCTTGCGCCATCGATGCTCGAAGAAGCGGCAACCGAAGTTTTCGGGCGTGAACATTATGACCCGTTTATGGTGACGGTTTTGCCGGTGGCTGATCGTTACCGCGAGCGTATCCCTGCCGTGGTTCACGTCGATGGCACGGCGCGACCGCAAACCGTTAAGCGGGAACTCAACCCGCGTTACTGGCAATTGATTAAAGAATTTGAAAAACTCACGGGTATTCCGATGCTTTTAAATACCTCGTTCAATATTCAAGAGCCAATTGTTCGCACCCCGAAAAACGCTATCAAAACCTTCAAAGGCGCAAACTTTGACGCCCTGGTGTTGGAAAACAATCTCGTCGCGCGAAAGTAATTTTCAAAGCCCAATATCCATGAGCAATTCATCTGTTAAAGATCAACCGGTTCGCGTGGCGCGTGTGATGGATCGGCTCAATGTCGGCGGACCGGCTAAACACGCGGTCTTTACCTCTAAACTAAACGCCGATGAATTTGAAGTCACGCTGATTAGCGGAACGGTGCCTGCCGGTGAAGGCGATATGACCTACCTTGCGCGCGAAGCGGGAATCGAACCGCTTATCATTAAAGAGATGAGCCGCGCCATCTCGCCGCTCGATGTACTCGTCATCGGCAAATTATTTCGTCGGTTTTTACGCCTCAAACCGCAAATCGTTCACACCCACAAAGCCAAAGCCGGAACGGTTGGGCGGCTCGCGGCATTTCTTTACAAATGGCTCACACCTGCGGCGCTGATTTTCAAACCGCGAAAATGTTCGGTGGTTCACACCTTTCACGGGCACATTTTTCATAGCTATTTCAGTCCGGCAAAAACCAGAGTGTTCATTGCCATCGAACGCCTGCTCGCGAGATTTTTCACAGACAAAATTATTGTCATCAGCGATGAACAACGCCGCGAAATCTGCGATGACTTTCGCATCGGTCGCCCGGAACAGTTCCTGGTGATGCCGCTTGGCGTCGATTTTCAAGACCCTGAACCGCAAAATCACACTTGGCGCGAAGAGCAGGGAATTGCCGCTGATGAGTTTACGATTGGCATCGTTGGCAGATTGTGCGAAGTCAAAAATCACGCGATGCTTTTTAAAGCGTTCAGAATTTTGTTGGATGAGTTTGAACACGCAGAAAAAACCTCGCCGCGTGTGCGCCTGGTGGTCATCGGCGATGGCGAATTGCGCGGAGAGTTGGAATCCCTGGCGCGCGAGTTGAGATTAACTGACCAGGTGGTTTTCACGGGCTTCTGCAAAAATGTTTTGGCGCTTTACAAACATCTCGATTTAATTGCGCTCACCTCGCTTAACGAAGGCACGCCGGTAACTCTCATTGAAGGGATGGCTTTTGCCCGACCGATTATCTCAACCGCCGTCGGCGGCGTGGTCGATTTAATGGGCAAACCGGGCGCAACGAAAGAGGGCTTTACGCTGTGGGCACATGGCTTGACCACCGCGAGTCGCGACGCCGAAAGTTTCGCCCGCGCCTTGCATTTTTTGATAACCCAACCTGAACTGAGAAACGAGATGGGAGAAGCGGCACAAAAATTCGCCCTCGAAAAATATTCAAAAAAACGTTTGGTGGGCGACATCGAAACGCTTTATCACGAACTTTTGGAAAAGCCGCAACGCCTCAAAGTTCAGCAGAGCGAAATCGTCAGCCAGTAATGGGAAAAAATTTTGGAGTGCGGTAACCGGTTACCGCTTTTGCGTATCCAGTCGGATGAATGAAGAGTTGAGTGTAATCAATTACTTTTAGGACTTACGCAAGGGATGTACAGCAGACTGTCTAGTCTGCTGCGGGGGATGGCTTCAAGACCTTTGGCAAGAACCGAAAGGCTTGATTCCTTAATCTCGCCGCAGGTTAGACAACCTGCGGTACATCGGCTGCGTAAGCCCTGACTTTAAGCTTTCATCAAAGGGTTTAAGCGCAATTCATGGGGTTGAGTTTTAATCAAAAGCTGCGACCAGTCGCAGCACTCCAAATCAGGCGTCTCGAATAATGGCTTCACATTGAGCCAACGAATCTACAAGCCTTTTGAAAATTTGCTCAGGAATCATTTTTTTAGCCACATTTTCGCAAAACCCCCAATTGCGAACTTTGATTAAGGAATTAAAACCGTTTGTTAGCCGCCTCATCAAAAATTCAAAAAAACAAATTGCTTGAGACATTATGCTGCCCGTCATGCAATGGCAAATTGTCACAACTTGCCAACGCGCAAACATCGGCAGCAGAGGTAACGCTTGAATGTTTGCCTTGTGGAGAAACCTTTCCGGTAATTGATGGTATCCCGCGAATGTTGCTGGCGCGAATGCGCGAAGCGTTAAGCGGTGCAGGCGTTCAATCAGATGCCGACAAACAAAAAGCTGCAACCGCAGAAAGTTTTGGTTACGAGTGGAATCAGTTTTCGCAAATGCTCGATGAATACGAGCGCAATTTTTTTGAGTACATGCAACCGCGCGCGCCTGAGTTCTTTCGCGGTAAATTAATTTTGGACGCCGGTTGTGGCAGCGGACGTCACGCGCACTACTCGGCAAAATTTGGCGCAACAGTTTTCGGAGTCGATTTAGGCTCGGCAATTTACGTTGCCAAACGCAACACCGACCAGTTTGATTCGGTGCTGATTTCACAGGCAGATTTATACAATTTGCCCTTTGCGCTTGAAAGTTTCGATTTCATTTACTCGATGGGGGTGTTGCATCATTTGCCTGAACCCGAAGCGGCATTTCGCAATTTATTGCGCTTTTTAAAACCGGGCGGCGAAATTCATATTTATCTTTACTGGCAACCCGAAAGCCAACCTGTCAAAAACGCTTTATTGCGAATCATAAACCTTACCCGCCGGATTACCACGCGCCTTCCGCACAAACTGCTTCATTTGTTGTCATACCCTGCGGCGATGCTGGCTTTTTTGCTTTTTGTTTATCCGTATAAACTCATGCGACATATTCCAGGCTTGAAAAAAATTGCCGGGAAGTTGCCGATGAAACAATATGCCAATTATCCGTTTCGCGTGTGTGTGAATGACCAGTTCGATAGATTTTCTGCACCGATTGAAAATCGTTACACGAAAACAGAAGTCATTGCATGGTTTGAACGAGCGGGATTTGAAAACATTGATGTGCGACCGAACAGCGGTTGGTGCGCGAGTGGTCGTAAACCGCTCAATTCGTAATCAAACGCGCGAAACTGAAATTGCGAACTTTGATTCAACCTTTGATGCTTAAATTTTAATTCATTATGTGTGGAATAGCTGGAGCCGTTTCAAACACCAGACAAGATTTAACTGAGCAGGCAAAGCGTATGGCGGATGCCATTGCGCATCGGGGACCTGATGATTGGGGATTGTGGAATGACGCGCATTGCGCCTTGAGCCATCGCCGCCTTGCCATCATCGACCTCTCGGAAGCCGGACGCAATCCGCTCGCAAGTCACGACCAGACCATCTGGATTACCTTCAACGGGGAAATCTATAACTTTCAATCGCTTCGTGATGAACTGGCGCGTCTCGGCTACCGGTTTCGCACCCGCACCGACACCGAAACCATCGTTTATGCCTATCAACACTGGGGCACGGATTGCCTGAAACATCTGCGCGGCATGTTTGCTTTTGCCATTTGGGACGCGCCGCGCAAACGCCTGTTTTTAGCCCGCGACCGCGTCGGCAAAAAACCGCTCTTTTATACCCAAAGCGGCAATAATTTTTTCTTCGCGTCGGAACTCCAGGGTTTACTGGCAAACCCGGAAATCTCGCGTGAGCCAAACCCATCGGCAATTGATGCGTATCTCTCGTGGGGCTATGTGCCTGCGCCCGATACCGGCTTTAAAAACATCTTCAAACTGCCGCCTGCGCATTACCTCACACTCGATGTGTGTGATAACCATTTCGATATTCAGGTGGCGCGTTACTGGTCGCTCGATTACACGCCGAAAACCAACCTCAGCGAAGATGAAGCCAGCGCCGCGATTCGCGAAAAGCTCACAAAAGCCGTGCGCCTGAGAATGATCAGCGATGTGCCGCTTGGCGCTTTTCTATCCGGCGGCATTGATTCGAGCATCGTTGTCGGACTCATGGCACAGCTTTCCGACAAAGCAGTGAAAACCTTTTCCATAGGTTTCAAGGAAGCGGCTTACAACGAAACCGAACACGCCCGCCGCATCGCCAACCTGTGGAGCACAGACCATCAGGAATTCATCGTTGAGCCGGACGCCCTGGCAATCGTTCCGAAACTGGTGCGCCATTACGGCGAACCTTACGCCGATTCATCGGCGATTCCAACATTCTATGTTGCGCAGATGACGCGCCAGTCTGTGACCGTGGCGCTTAATGGCGATGGCGGCGATGAAAGTTTCGCGGGCTATGAACGCTATCTCGGTAATCGCCTTGCCGAACGCGCCAATCAAGTGCCGGGCTTTGCGCTGTCGGCGAATCTGTTGAAACGAGTGTTGCCCGATTCTATCAATCCGAAAAGTCGCGCGCGACAGGCGAAACGGTTTTTGTCGGTTTCAACCAAACCGATGGCTGAACGTTACGGCAACTGGGTCGAATATTTTCGCGAGGATGCCAAAGCGCGCCTTTATGCCAAAGACTTTCGTGCCTCATTAAATGGACACAAAACCGATAAATGGTTTGCTGAATTGTTTGAAAGAGCCAACCATCTTGACCCCGTAGATGCGGCGATGTGCGTTGATGTGGCGTCATATCTGCCGTTTGATTTGCTGGTTAAAGTTGACATCACGTCGATGGCAAACAGCCTCGAAGCCCGTTCGCCATTTTTAGACCACGAAGTGATGGAATTTGCCGCGCGTCTGCCGGTTGATTTGAAACTCAGAGGCAAAGAGGCGAAATACCTGCTCAAACGCGCCTTCAAAGATTTATTGCCGGACGCCAATGTTTATCGTCGCAAGATGGGATTCGGCGTGCCGATTGGCGATTGGTTTCGCACATCGCTTCGCAATTTGCTCGAAGATTCGCTATTATCCGAGCAAGCAATGCGGCGCGGGTATTTCAATCAACAATTTGTTGAACGAATGGTACACGACCATATTGAACGTCGCGCCGATCACAGCTTTGCGCTTTGGAATTTGTTGATGCTCGAATTATGGCATCGTGAATTCATTGATTAGCCGGGATTCGGGAGTCGGGATACAGGATTCAGGGAGCGACTTTTGACCGCTCATTCAACCGATGGAGCAGAACGTTTTGACGACCATCAATAGCCTGACGTTTGTTTTACCGACGAGCCTGATGAAAAAAACTGAAGAGTAGAGGAAAACGAATGAGAGTGTTTATTACAGGTGGCGCCGGATTCATCGGTTCACACCTTGCCGAGCAATACCTTGAAAGAGGCGACGAAGTTTATATCCTGGATGATCTTTCCACCGGCAGCATGGAAAACATCAGTCATTTCAAAAGCCATCCGAAACTCAAATACTACATTGATTCGGTCAACAATTATCATTTGACCGCCGAGTTAGTTGATTTGGCGGATGTCGTTTATCATCTGGCAGCAGCCGTCGGCGTCAGGCTTATTGTTGAAAGTCCGGTCAAGACCATCGAAACCAATGTGCGCGGCACAGAGATTGTCCTGGGGCTTGCCGCGAAAAAACGCAAACGCATATTGGTGGCATCGACCTCGGAAGTTTACGGCAAACGCACACAGATGCCGTTTCGCGAAGACGATGACCTGGTGATGGGCGCGACCAACAAAGGGCGTTGGAGCTATGCCTGTTCAAAAGCCATTGATGAATTTTTAGCCATCGCTTACTGGAAAGAAAAACGGGTGCCGACCGTGGTGGTGCGTCTCTTCAATACCGTCGGTCCACGTCAAACCGGACAATACGGCATGGTGATTCCCAACTTTGTCACCCAGGCGCTGATGAATCAACCCATCACAGTATTTGGCGACGGCTCGCAGAGCCGTTGTTTTACCCACGTTTCGGATGTCGTCGGGGCGTTGATGAAATTGATTGAACACCCGCAAGCCGTCGGCGAAGTTTATAACATCGGCAGCAACAGGGAAGTCAGCATGGTCGAACTTGCCCAGCGCATCAAAGCATTGACCGGCTCTCAGTCCGAAATTACCTTTGTGCCTTATGAAAAGGCTTACGAAGAAGGTTTTGAAGATATGATGCGACGTGTCCCGGATATTGCAAAAATTAATAGTTTAATTGGCTATGTTCCAAAGATTTCACTGGACGAAATCCTCACCAGCGTTATAGATTATCAGCGAACAAAAATAAAAGAGCGTGCCAGCTCGCCCTTAGCGTTTAAATCATAAACCTCTACGCCCCCGCGAACCGGTCTACCCTTGACGACAAGTGTAAGCGGGGAATCAGAAGCATAAATGTACCAAATTCAATTCGAGCGTTGAAGGGAGTTGGATCATGATTGAGTTGATGACAGGCGCTGTAACCAGCTTGGTTATGGGGGCGTTGTTTACCTTTATTGTACGCGCTTTTGCCAGAAAAAAAGGGATTGTTGCAAAACCCAGAAAAGACCGCTGGCACCAAACGCCGACCGCCCTGCTTGGCGGCATTGCCATCTTTACAGCCTTCGTCATCGGTTGTCTGATTTTCGCGCCTCGCTTACCGCAAGTTTATCCCATCTTGATTGCCGGCTCACTCTTGTTCGTTACAGGGCTTCTGGATGACATCGTTCAACTGAAACCCTACACCAAATTAATTCTGCAACTGGTTGCCGCCGTCACTGTGGTCAATTTCGGATTGCAGTTGACCGTCACGCCTTACCAAACCCTCAATGTTTTCCTGACGATTTTCTGGCTGGTCGGAATTACCAACGCCATCAACCTGCTCGATAACATGGACGGACTTGCGGGCGGCGTTTCAGTCATTGCCTGCGTTTTTCTGGTATTTACGTTTTTAATCGGCGACCAGCCGCTCGAAGCCATGTTTGCGGTTTTGCTGGGCGCTGCGGTTTTGGGTTTTCTGATTTTTAATTTCAATCCCGCATCAATCTTTATGGGTGATTGCGGCTCGATGTTTCTCGGCTTTATGCTCGGCGGCATGGCGATGCTCAGCTACGGACGCATGCGCAACCTCACCGCTGTGTTGCTGACGCCGGTGTTGATTTTGCTCATCCCGATATTTGATACCTGTCTGGTGACGATTACCCGCAAGCTTTCCGGCAGACCGATTTCACAAGGCGGACGCGATCATTCTTCGCATCGTCTGGTTGCCATCGGCATGTCCGAACGGCGCGCCGTGATTGTGCTCTATATCCTGACAGCGTTATCCGGGGCGCTGGCGATGATGCTCCGCTTCGTTGCGCCAAGCATTGTGGTGATGATCATTCCGGCTTTCGGACTGGTGATGATTTTCATCGGTCTCTACCTGGGCAAGATGCGCGTCTATGACGAGGGCGAACAACCCGAAGGCAATCCGTTGATTCGCGTGCTCGCCGATTTTTCATATAAACGCCGGATTTTTGAAGTGCTGTTGGATTTGGTGCTGGTTGCCCTGGCTTACTACGGCGCTTACCTGTTGCGGTTTGATGGCGAAATTCCCGAACAACAAATGGAAATTTTGCTGAAAACGCTGCCGATATTGATGCTCGTGCAGATGGCGGTATTCTGGTTTACCGGCGTCTATCGTGGATTGTGGCGTTATACGGGCGTCAATGATTTAGTTACCATCGCCCAGGCGGTTCTGCTTTATGCGTTGATGAGCAGCGCCTTGATTTTTGCCATGTACCTGCTCAAGGGACCTTCACGCGCGGTGTTTATTCTGAACGGCATCCTGATGTTTTTATTTGTCAGCGGCAGCCGCCTGTCGTTCAGGTTATTGCCGGCGTTGATTATCGGGCATCGTCACGGTGTATCGCCTGACGCCAAGCCCGTGTTGATTTACGGCGCGGGTGATGGCGGCGCTTTACTGATTCGCGAACTGTTGAACAATCCCGAACACCGTTATGCGCCCATCGGATTCATTGATGATGATGAACGCAAAGCCGGAAAGAGGATGCACGGCTATCGCATCTTTGCGAGAGCGGAAGTCGAATCGCTGGTCGAAACGCATGGCGTCTCGGAAGTCCTGGTTTCCAGTGAAAAGGTTTCCGAATTGAATCTGAAAAGTTTAACCAGTCAGGGAATTTGTCTGCGCCGCATGAGCATTAGAATCGAATAATTCTTAAAATATTTTTAACCATCCATTCTCTTAAACTTCATTTCGTAAAACTGATTCGCTCGCCACTGCGCACAGCCCTGTAACAGCCGTCAACCAGCTCCACAGATTTCAACCCATCCAGCGCCGTCACCGTCGCCGGTTTCCCCTCAACCATCGCATCAATAAACGCGCGGTCTTCCTGCGCATATCCCCACCGTTCTTCCTTCGACAACTGATGCATTGAAACGGTAGTGAATTCGCCGTTAATCATTTGACTGAAGGTGATGCTTTCCATTTCGCGGGTCACGATGGTGGCGTGATGCGCGAACAGTTCGATACGTTCAAAAGGAAACAGCCAGCTTGCATCCGCAGACGAAGCGAAGGTCGCATGGAAGCCGTTTGCAAATTCCAGCAACACGGAAAACTCATCCTCTTCGGCGTATTCGTGAGTTGAACCCACTGCCGTTAATCGCGCGACTTCGCCGAATTGAAAGCGCGCCATATCGAACATATGAATAGTGGTTTCATACAGAAAACCGCCGGTAATTTCCGGGTTCGCAACCCACGCGGGGTTCAACAGTTCGCCGCGATTCATTTTGATGTGCGCGGAATGGGGCACCAGTCCTTCATCAAGTTTCTGTTTTAAGATGGCATAGACCGGCGCGAAACGACGATTATGTCCGACCTGAAAGATGTTGTCGCTTTTGGTTGTCGCCTCAAAAACCGCTTGGGCTTCAGCGAGCGTGGTTGCCATCGGTTTTTCGCAAAAGACGTGTTTACCGGCGGCAATGGCTTGAAGGGTTAATTGTGTATGTTGAGTATTGGGCGTGGTGATATACACCGCATCAACCTTTTCAATCACTTCACCTGCATCAGCAGCAACGGTTGCGCCGGTTGACCGGGCGAGTTGTTCGGCACGCCCGGCATGAAGGTCAAAGACGCAAGTAAGCTGAACCCGTTCATCACGCGCCAATACATTGGCATGGACACCGCCGATATACCCCGTACCGATAATCCCGATTTTAATTTTGCTCATGAATCTTCCTGAAATGTGGAATGTGGCGACAAGGGTTACTCTTATAGCTGCTTGCAAAAGCGTTTACGCAGTCTCTGTTGAGAGAGCGGTCTTTGACCGCGTCATTGGGCAGTCGCGGTCAAAGACCGCTTATTCAACCTCAGTAAATCGTATTGCAAATCGCTATAGATTGAATTGCTTCCATCTTTCGATGCATGGACAGAAGGCAGAAGTAAACCGGGCTTTAGCCTGATGCCGCCTTGGGTTAAAGCCCATTTATCTGCCTGCAATACATACCTCCAGCTAAAGCCGGAGGCAATCCACAAAAGTAAGAACTATTTAAAATTTGATAGCGCGTTCCAAAAATCTATTTAACGCGCGATAGCATAAATGCAGGCGTCGATGATTTGTCCGTCTTTGAATACCGCTTTTTTTAATCGCCCTTCAAATTGATAACCGGCTTTTTCAAGCACACGCATCGACGCCGGATTCCATTCAAAGACCTCTGCAAAGATGCGGCACACCTCAAAATTGGCAAACCCATAGTCGGTCATCGCGCGAACCGCCTGCGTGACCATGCCTTTTCCCCAGAACTCTTCGCCAAGCCAGTAACCGATTTCCGCCGACCGGCGATAGACATCATCGCGCAAAATTAATCCGATGCCGCCGACTACTTCGCTATCAACTGCAATGGCAAAGTTGGTCACCGGAATTGTCGAATTGGCATATTGAATCCACCACGTTGCATCGTCAAGCGTGTATGGATGCGGAAAGCGGTCGCGCAGATTGCGCCAGATTTTACGATTGTTGGCGTGATGCGCCATCGAGGGTTCATCGCCTGCGCGAAAATTACGCAAGGTGAAATTTTCAAACTTCAATTCCATAACCTTTATTCAAAGCCACGCGGCGGCATACCTTCACGGCGACGCAACCAATTGTCTTGCGGATAGTCGCACGCGCCGTCAATAACGTGAAGCGTATAAGCGTGACGCGATTTCGTCGAATGATTTGCGCCGCTTAAATGCGGCAACAACCCGTGCAGTAAAATCAACGTCCCCTGCCGAACCGCCAGACAAACCGGTTCATCATCGGGGAAGGGCGTTTCATCAAGCGTGATGAATTTAGTGCCGCCTTCTGCCGCGCGCGCGAAACGTTTTTTCAGTCCGAGTTTATGCCCGCCGCGAATCGCGTACATACAACCGTTTTCAGGCGTGGCGTCTTCGAGCGCAAACCATAAGCCCATCACACTCATGGGTTCGGTATAAAGAAACGTCGCATCCTGATGACAGGTCACTTCGCCGCCGATGTTCGGTTGTTTAAAAATGTACATGGATTGCAATAGCAGCGGCTTGCGATAATCCAACGAATCAACCACCTCTTTTATTTTTGGCTGGCGCGAAAATTTTTCAAAGACCGGGTCGAGGTCATGCAATGCGTGCCCGATTTTATTGATGGACTCGGCTTTGCTCTGGCGTAAATTGCCTGCGCCGTCAAAGGCATCTTCTTCAAAAAAGAAACTGATTTTATCGCCCGAATCTAAAAAGTATTCATCACTGGTGCGGGACTGTTCGCGCGTCGAAAAGATGGACCTCACTGCTTGCGGTTCAAAGGCTTCAACCAGCATTTCGGCGCGCGCTTTCAGCGATTCGCATTCATCGCGACCGATGAAATTCTCAAGGACGAGAAACCCGTCCTCTTCATAGCGAGCGATTTGTTCGGGTGAGAGATTCATAAAAACTCGCGCGGGCAATTTTACGCGATGACGGAAATCATATTCAATGCGTTAAGAGCAAATCGTTCATCGCCTTTGAAAGTTACAACCCTGTGCGCCTGGTCTTTGTTCACGCCTTTCGTAAACAATCGCCAGGCGAGGTCTTCATCCATCACCAGTTCTGCATCAGGCTGACGCTCAACATCAAGGTAAAGATTCCACATTTGCGTTTCTCTGAGCAACGACCAGCGACCACCGGCTGCGCCTGTAATCGTTAAAGTGACGAGGGTGTTTTCATCGGCTTCAACATTGCGATAGGTATGTGGCAAGGCGCGAACGAAAGCGTCGAGAACCGGCGCAAAAAATTTCGGCTCTTTCATTCCCGGTCGCTGAACCGCATCGCGTATCTGTTGTTGATGATGCCAGCGTTCCGTATACTCACGCGCTAAATCCAACCACACCGGCGCAGGTTCATCGCCCGCCCAACTCACAGGGTCGCCAACCGCCCAGGGGTCTAAGGTTTTGAAATAATCGCAGACCTGCTCGCCGGTCAATCTCAGCAACTCGCACAGCAGGCGCGGGCTGAACCGCCCGGCTGCCTGCACCCAAACAGCATTCAATTCATTGATGAATGCCACGAGTTCTGCCCAACTGTCGATAGATTTATTGACGAATGCAAAGCCATCGCGTTTGCGCGAGAGAATGCCGACGTCGCCGCCAAGCAGATGCGCGGCAAGGTCTTTGACCGACCAGTCTTTGCAGACCGTCGCTTTTTGCCAGTCGGACGGCGATAAACTTGCGAGCAATTCAAGCAAGCCATCAAGTAGCAACGGAAACAAATCGACAACAATGAGGGGTTCAGGCTTTTTCATTTTAAGGTTTCTCGAATACCGCAATACCATTAGTCCAGTCAACCGTGACGCGCAAGTAATGCAGCGCCGAGCCGCCAAGCGCGCCTTCGGTTGGTTTATCCATCCACTGCGCCATGTATTTGTGAAAAGCGTTGTCGGATTGTACGGTGAACCAGACGGGTCCGACTTCAAATCCACCGAGCTTGATTTTCGGCACTTCAATCATGGCATTGCCGGTCATGGTTTTGATGTTTTCCAACACCCGCCACTCGGGGTGTTTCTGCTTCCATTTGTCGAATTGCGATTTGGTAAGAAAACTGGCGGCACGTTCCGCCGGTCGACCATCGTTAATCACCTTTAACACCTCATCGGGCAAAACATTGGTCGCGCCGGTGTCGAATAAAAAGTCGATGACCTCGCCATCAATTTCAACAGGAATGCGCGCAAAGTCTGTGAGGTGTTTTCCGGTCGCATCGGTTTTAAAAAATAATTTCACAGCCTGTGCCGGTTGATGTTTGGGCAGGTCGCCTGCGGCGCGCCAGAGCAATTGTTGTTTCGGATAATCGAATGTCCAGGTGCGACCGGCGAACCACTGTTGACCAAGCATCCCGTCATATTTTGCAAAAGTCGGCGGCGCATTTTTATGCCCCATCACAAACAATCGCCCGTCCGCTTTGCCGAGCGGTTGCGGAATTAAGGCACTGGCTTTGAAACCGGGCAGCGCGGCAAATTTAACCGGTTGACCGTCTTCGCCTTTTTCTTCGCCTTGATGTATATCGAGTTTCAGTTTTTCTGCTGTGTCATCGAATATAAACAACCCGCCACCTGAATCCGTGAAAAAAGCGAGTTGCTGTCCGCCATCCGTAACCGGCAACGCCACAAAGCGATGCTCGTCATAGCGCGTCGGAATAACTATAGGTTTGCCTCGTTGCGGTTCAGGCGAAGCGGTTTTCTGAGGGTTTTGTCCGTAAAATGTCTGGGTAGTAAACAGCAGAGAAAAGATTATCAGCAGTTTTTTCATCAGCCTCTCCGGTTTTTCAGTTAAGACTTTTTCTACGCTTTGCCCTTTATGAAGGTTGCAGGCTTTCTTTTTAAATTCAGTTTATTTGCGTGGCATGATAAACATCGTGTCATTAATTGCTTTGTTGCAATCAAAGGTTTTGATTTTCAATATGGTGGTGATTTGCGGACTGACGGAACGAAACACCGATGGCAACAGAATGCCGCACACGCTTGTGTAATCTTCATAATAAGTTTCGGTTAAGGTTCGCCCTTCGGGGGCAGTTCGGTCGCTGTCCTGACGAATCAATAAACCGGTTTGCGTATCGAAATAATATTTGTCTGAAATGCCGCTGGGCGTGGTCGCTAAAATGACGTGTGCTTGTCGCGCGCCGACCGCCTGTGTTCCGATGAGTTCGAGAATGGAATACATCTCTCGAAGTTTCGTTTGATTGTAGAAGACGCTATCGAGTTTGGCGCCTTCGAGTTCCAGGCTTTTCTTTTCACGAACCCCATTGACCGTATCCTGAATCCATCCGACTTTGCCATCGTAACCCTGGGTGATGGTGAGCACACCGGGCACGGTAATTTTTGAATACGCTTTATCCGGCGCTTTGGTGAAACTGAGAAGGGTTCCTTTGGTGCCGTGTGTGGGAATTTCAAAATCGCCGCTTGCGGAAACCGAGGTCACATTTTCAATCGCGGTTTTGCCGCCCACCGATTGAATATATCTATCAAGGATGCGCGCGACTTCTGCGGTAACCGCTGCGCCCGGTTCCGCGGGTCGCGGGTTTGCGGGTCGCGTAGGCGTAGTTTTACGCGCGGGGTCAGATGGCGTCGGATAAGCGCGGCGTCTGGCTAACCCCGCAAAAGTGCCGTTCGGATATTTTTCCAGATAGGCTTTGAAATCTTCGGGGTCGTTGCTGTCTTTTATCGTTTCCCAGAAACTGAGTTCGACTGCCGCCGGGTCAACCCGCGCAGGCGGCGTGGTACTGACGGCGCTCACCGTTGAACCGGCAACCGCTAGAACCAGTTCGTCAGCTTTGTAGCCTTGAATGTCTGCCCACGGGTATTGTCGTTCGCCCGCGCCATAATCGATAGCGACGCGCTTGGGCACGGTTTCCTGTACATATTTCACCAACCCCGCAAGGGTGACTTCGCCTTTGCTGTTTGCCGCAGCGCCTCTCATGCCTTCAACCAATGCCCAGGTGAAATAGCCCTGCTTTTTATCTTTGAATTCCAGCGCCGCCTGTCCGACCCCTGTGGCATACAGGGTTGCAAACGCCGTGATGTCCTGATTGCGTAAATCAAAATTGAAGCCATCGGTATAGGTGCGGGTTAAAATGCTCCGCGATTCGCCGCGTCCGGTTGTCGGATTGTTGCGACAGGCATCAAGGATGAGCAGCACCTGCCCGACATTGGTTTGCCGTATGCGGTCACGCATGGCTTCGACATTAATCGCGGAATCTTCGAGCAAGGCGATGTCTGTGCTGACCTGCGCATCCATCGGCAACAGGTAAGCGCGACCATTGCGTTCAATGCCATGTCCTGCGAAGGAAAACAATAAGAGTCCATCTTTAGGAACCACCTGCCGCAAATTCGACAACCGGCGCAGTATGTTGGCGCGTGTCGGTTGCAATTCGACCGCCTGATTGGAAGTCAAAAGGATGACATTTTCGCCCGGAAATCCTGCGTATTTGACCAGCGCGTCGGCGAGCGCCTTGGCATCATTGGATGCGCCGGTGAGTTTGTTGATTTGCGAATCCTGATATTCATCAACCCCGACAATCAACGCATAACGTTTGGCATTGCCGGGCAGGCGATTGACGGATGGTTGTACCTGTAGGCGTCGCTGGTCATCTGCCGATTGCGCGGGGGATG
Organism: Acidobacteriota bacterium; assembly: GCA_040754075.1. Taxonomy (NCBI): domain Bacteria; kingdom Pseudomonadati; phylum Acidobacteriota; species Acidobacteriota bacterium. The sequence goes on along the minus strand of JBFMDH010000034.1, from coordinate 56,456 downwards.
TCGAAACCGCCATCAGCAAAACACTGAAAGCGAAAAAAGTGGCACGAACAAAAGGTTTCATCAGATTAGATTTCATTGCGATCCCTCTGACAAACTGAGTTGTTAAGAATTTTCGGCGCTTGTTCGCGAGGTTTTTACTCAAGCGTCCGGTTGCGAATCCTTGGCTGTTGACCTACTTAATCATACTCGCTTCGGCGAAATTGAAAAACATCAATGTAGAAATTACGGAAGGTTTTTTAGAATGGATTTCTCAGGGCGCTTGATTATCGCGGGTTGAAATGCTGTCGAGGATTAAACGTCAGGAAAAAAATATAGAGCTTTGCCTGCAAGTATAGGAGGACCGTATTACCATATAGACCCGTGTCTCGATGGTAAAGCCAAACTTACAGGCAAAGCTTATCGTTGGGCATATCGGCAATTGAGCCATGAATGATTGCCGTTCGCCCGATTCTAGGGTTTGGTGGATTGCGCTTTCGTTGTACATTCCGTCGTGCTATCCCGCATATTGGAATCGCTCAAATATTCTTTAATCGGTTCAATATCGAATTTATTTCCCCAGCGCGTGAAAATTTCAATAGCCGCTTTTGCCTGTTGGTCGCATTCATCGACCGAAGCCAGCACCCGATGGAGTTTATCGATTGATTCAAAAGTCACTGCACAGCCATTTAATTTTACGGTTCCTATACCGGCAAAGGTCAGACCATCACGGCAACGATAAAATTTGTATTCGCCGCTTGAAAGACTGATGAGTAAAAAATTCCCTGTACTGTCATCTTGAATCGTGATGAGGTCGCTTTCGGGAATCGGTTGACTATAAAGGGTTATGTATTTCTCCTGCGCGACGACCGGAGCGACCAGCAGGCAAGTGACGGTGACTAAAATGCATAGAACTCTCTTCATGAGGAACTCCCTTGTTGTTTATTTATTCAGGTCGCTCCTACATTTTGGAAGAACTGCGAAAGCGCAAAAAGATACATTGGGAATTGTTAAAATTTGTTAAAAAGCCTGAATTTGGTGAGTGTTTGATTATGCATAGGAGAGGTTGCAGCCACTTTCAGCGGATTGATTTCCAGGCGATAATGCAGAGCAAAGGCGTGCCAGGAGTTGCGGAGTTTTAAAAGATAACGCTTATCAACCGGATTCTCCGCCGCTTCTGCAATCCGCACACGCGAGGCAGCTTCGCGTACCCTTCACCCTTTGTCACATCTTCTGCTTTTTTTCCCTGCATTGCTTTTTGGAGGAGATTTATTTAATCAATATTGAGAGTGGCGTTGTTTGCATTGAGCAAAGTTTTTGCGGTATTGACTGAAGCTTCGTCGCTGCACCGCACAGCCATAACCACCTTGTCATCGCTGACCGCTTCATCGTAATCAACCGGCGAGCCGCCGAATAATCGCGCTTCGTAAAGCATTCGCCCCAGTGCGAACAACACGGCAGTGAACATCGCGGTTTCAAAGATAATGACCCCGAAAGCCCAGAACGAAACGACCGGCATTCCCCCTGTGACAATGTTGACGTGACGCGAGGTCAGAACGGTTAGTAATATCGCCGCCGTCGCGCCGGTGATGCCGCCCGCAATCGTAAACCAGGTGATGAGGCTTTTTGACGAGTCGCCATTCATCGCTTCGTGAATCGGTTCGCTCGACATCAGTTCGATTTCCCGTAGCCCCTCGCGGCGCAAAGCGCGCGCCGCCTCTAAGGCGTCTTCGTGAGTGGCGAATGCTGCCAGAATGGTTTCAGTCATAAATTCCAATGGAACCTGAAGCGCACAAAGAACCCGAAACAAATTTTATTTTGTTCTTCGTGGCTTCGTGTCTTTCGTGAAGAATTCAACTTCAATAGCTAAAACAATCAAACGCCCCTGCTTAATCGCTTACCATCATTGCCGGTTCTTTCACAACCGGATGGAGTTCTTCGCGATGATGACGCAAGCCTTCTTTGTATTCCCAGATGGCGACGATTGGAAAAAGCTTGGTAAACATGGCATACAACAACACGAAATAAGCAATCGTGCCGACGGCGATGGCGATTTCATAAATCGTCGGCTGATAGCTGCCCCAGTTAAACGTGAAGCGCGGTTGCGCCAGCGTCGGCACAATAATTAAAAAACGTTCAATCCACATGCCAACCAGCACCGCCGCCGAAGCAATGACCATTCCCGTAATGGTGCGCAATTTTTTAATCGCCAGAATCGGCGCGGGGATAAAAAAGCAACAGATGACCATCGTCCAGAACATCGGCGCATAGTGCCCGCTCACTTTGGAATCGAACACCACTTTTTCATGCGGCTCGTTGCCGTACCAGACGGTCAGGTATTCGGCAAAGGTGAAGTAAAACCAGATCAGGCTCATGGTCAGCAGCAAAAAGCCGAGGTTCGTAAAATGCAATGGGCGCAGGTATTCTTCGAGATGAAAGATGCGGCGGATGACAGCCATTGCCAAAATCAACGCCGCGATACCGGAAAAGATTGCCCCCGCGACAAAGTACGGACCAAAGATGGTTGAATGCCACATCGGTTGAATCGCCATCGCAAAATCCCAGGACACGATGGTATGCACGGAAACCGCTACCGGAATGATGATGACCGCCATCACCTGTACGGCTTTCTCCAGTCGCGCCCATTGACGCTGGGTGCCGCGCCAACCGAGACTCAGTTTGGCGTAAATCCGTTTGCGCGCGCCGGTGGATTTATCGCGCACCAAAGCAAGGTCTGGAATCAGCGGCAGATAGAGATAAATCAACGAGCCGATAAAATAGGCATTGATAGCGAAGAAATCCCAGAGCAGCGGCGAGCGGAAATTGGGCCATAATCCGCGGTCGTTCGGATAAGGCGCGAGCCAATAAAACAATAAAGGTTTGCCGAGATGGACAATCGGAAAAATGCCGCCAATCATCAACGCAAAGACCGTAATCGCTTCGGCGCAACGGGTGACCGGCCGACGCCACTCCGCGCGACTGACGCGCAGAATGGCTGAAATCAAAGTGCCGGCGTGGGAAATGCCAATCCAGAAAACGAAATTGGTAATATCAAACGCCCACATCACCGGGCGATTGATGCCCCACACGCCGATACCGCGACTCAGTTGCACAAGAAACGAGGCAAATGCCGCCGCTAAAAATAACAGGCAAACGATGACCGTGACGCGCCAAGCCCATCCGGTCTCTTTGAGCGGTCTCAACAAATCGCTATTGACTTTTTCGTTGGTCATTTCCGTTTCTTGCATGGTGATGCTACTCTCTCAGCCCGCCATCCGGCATCAATTCAAAGTAAAAGAGACTACGGAACAAATGGAAATAACCGAATAGACAAAACCGCATCGGCAATTTTTTGCATTACCTTTTTCAAAAGTTTTTCGATCTGTTTGTTCCGATATTTCCGTTTGTTCTGTCATCTTTGGGTTCATCTTTAAGTTCAAAGCATTGGGTTACAGGCGCAACGATAAACCTCAATCATTCGCCGCCTTTGAGATAAATCACGCGCGGTTTAGTGCCTAAATCTTCGAGTAATTTTTCCGCGCGGCTGCTCCTGGATAATTTCGCGACGGCGCTGGTCGGGTCAGCGATGTTGCCGAAAACCATCGCCGTCGTCGGACAGGTCTGCACGCAAGCCGGGGTGACATCGCCATCTTTCACCGGGCGATTTTCATCTTTGGCTTTCTCTTCGCCGGCGCGAATGCGTTGAATGCAGAAGGTGCATTTTTCCATCACCCCGCTATCACGAATTGAAACTTCCGGGTTCCAGGCTTTTTCGAGAGGCGCATCATATTTGGGGTCGTAAAAATTAAAGAAGCGCACCGAGTACGGGCAATTGTTGGCGCAGTAGCGCGTGCCGACGCAGCGATTATAGACCTGCGCGTTCAAACCTTCGTCGGTATGATAAGTGGCATAGACCGGGCAGACCGGCTCGCATGGCGCTTCTTCGCAGTGCTGGCACATGACGGGGCGAAACTTGACGCGCACGTCGGGAAATTCGCCTTCAAAATAACGTTCGATGCGAATCCAGTTGATGGTGCGCCCGCGCGCCGCTTCTTCTGCGCCGACCTGCGGAATGTTGTTTTCGACGTTGCAAGCGACAACGCAGGCTTCACACCCTGTGCAACGATCAAGGTCAATGACCATCGCCCACTGCGGTTTATTAGTTGTTGATTTGGCTTCGCTCATAGTTTTTTTAGTCTCGCGGTTCGCTGCGCTCCCAGTCTCGCGAGTCTGGCGAGTTTTAGAATTTCGATTGTGAATAACTCTTTAGGCTCGTCAGTCTGCAAGACTCGCCAGACTCGCGAGACTTTCTAGACTCGCGAGACCTTGCTCATCTTTTCGATTCAATATGCTCAGGCAATCCCGTGCCGAAGCGAATGAGTTTTCCGTCACTTGAAATCTTCGTCACTTTCACGCGAATTGGTTTTGAATCTTCAACCCAATCGGCAATCGGCAATTCAAACAGGTTGGTGCCAATATTTTTCGCATAACGTCCAAAACTCGTGTGTCCTTGACCGAGCGGCATGGCAATCACATCGGGGCGGATTGCCGGATACAAAACTACAGGAGCGCGCACGGCACCGTTTTGCGAAGAGACTTCAATTAAATCGCCATCTTTGATACCAAGTTGCGCAGCAGTCTTAGGATTAATCTCAACCCAACTGCCCCACATCACCGAAGTCAACGCATCCGGCAGTTCTTGAAGCACGGGCAAATTGGCCTGTTCGCCTGAACCATGTGTCGGGTGTTCGTAAGGCAAAAAGGTCAAAGAATATTCGGAATTTTCCTTTGCAACGGTAAGCAACGAATCATCGAGAGTTTTTGCCGGCGCAGTTCGTTGCGGTTCACTCGTTGTCTGATTTTTAACCTGACTGATTAAAAATCCCTTTTCGCTGAGCGGCGTCCAGGTATCTTCTTCCTCTTCAGCTTCTTCATCTTCAGACTCTTCGGCTTCAGAAGCTTTCTGTTTCGGAACCGGCGGAGCGCCGTTATTTGCAAAAGCGGTGAAATCCTGTTTAACGATCTCTTCGGCTGACGTAATGGGAATTGAGGAAGCCACTTTATCCCCCAACAAGCGACTAATGGCAATCAACACGTCGGCAGTTTGCCTAGTGTTGAATTCGGGTTGAACGACCGGTTTCGTCAAATTCACAATAAAATCGCTAGTGATGTCACTGGTAGTTAAATCCCAACTCTCTAAAAAAGTATGGTCGGGAAGCAGTAAATCTGCCAGTTCAGTTGTTTCATCAAAAAACGATGAAAAACTGGCGATGAAGGGAATGGCTTTCAACTTCTCTTTTGTTGCTGGAAGAACATAAACCGGATTGAACTGATGAATCATTAAAACTTCTATTGGGCGGTCAGCCAGTATCATCGGAATATTGCCATACCTGACATCGGGGAATCGGTCTACAGGGTTTAATTTTTTCAATGGAAAATTGTAGTCTCTATTCGATAACAACACGCCGCCTTTTTGATTAATATTACCGACCAAGGTGTTTAAGAAATTTCCCCACACTTGACCAGGCAAACCATTCGTCATGGCGACCGCATTACTAGTCAACGCAAGCGGCTTTTCAGCTTTCGCAAATTCACGCGCAACCTGAATAATTTTTTCGGCAGGAATATCGGTTAAAACGGCGGTTTTTTCAGGCGCGTAGTTTTCAAGCGATTTAACAAACGCCGCATCAGGCGCATGCTTAGCTAAACCTTCACGGATAATCACCTGCGCGATAGCAAGCGCAACCAATGCTTCACTGCTGGTTTTTGCAGGCAACCACTCATCAGCGTTTGCGCCGGTCAGCGACATTCGTGGTTCGACTTGAACGAATTTGCCGCGCGCTTTTCCGCTTGCGCGGCGAAACTCGCCATAGGCGCGGGCGTACATTAATGGCGAATGCCAATTTTCTAAAAACCGCGCACCAAATGAGAGTAAAAACGTCGCATTCGCTATATCAAAGACCGGTTTATTAACCCCTGGAAAACTATCTGAGTATCCACCTAGCGATTGTTCTTCGCTAAACAACGGTTTTACCAGATAAGCTTGCGAACCATACGCATTCATCAAACGCGATGCGACGTGCGCAGTAATCCCTCTCTGGTCAGTTGTAAAAAAGTGTGCGGCGTTTGCCTTTCCACCCGCGCTTAGTTCGCGCAGTTTATCACCAAGCGTCTTTATCGCTTCGTCCCAAGTGATTTCTTCAAATTGACCTGCGCCGCGTTCGCCCGCGCGTTTCATCGGCGCTTTGATGCGGTCGGGGTTGTATAGCACTTGCAGTCCCGCTTGCCCACGCGCACACAGCGCGCCGCGATTGACCGGGTGATTGGGGTTGCCTTCGATTTTATTGGCTTTGTGGTCGCGGGTTCTCACAAGAATGCCGCAGCCCGCGTCGCACATCGCGCAGGTCGAAGCTTTCCATACATCAATACCGGGGATGTATTCTTCATCAGGAATGAGCGCGGGAATGAGTTTTTCTTCCGGGTGCCCGCACGCCGAAAAGACGCCCGCTGCACTTGCGCCTACGCTTGAAAGGATGATGAATTCACGTCGTTTCATATCAGTGGTCGGTAGCCGGTAGCCGGTGGTCGGTAACTGGCAGCGAGTAATCGGTGCCGGTTATTTATTCTGTGTTTTGCTTCGTAAAAATCTGATTAAACCGTTCAGCAATCGCCCTACCTCTCCTGTTTTAGCCAATAAATGATTTGCTTCTGATGAAGCCAGATAATTGAGCCGTGCGGCTATTTGAATATGCGTTTCCAACTCTGTTAGCGAACCGGGTGCGACATATAGAAATTGAATAAATTCTGAGTCATATTGCCGCCCTTGCCCTTCCGCGATATTAGCCGGAATTGACACGGCAGCGCGTTGTAACTGATTGGTCAATCCATAAACTTCGCTCTTTGGAAAAGCTTGTGTGACCCGATAGCATTCAACAACCACATCCATTGCTCTCTGCCAAACTTCTAAATCTTGATAGCTTTTTGAAGTCATACAAAATCCCGGAAGAATCAAAGCCACCGGCTACCGGCTACCGATGGCATACGTAACAATCGATGCTTGCCTGACGCTGGCGATGACAATCCAAACACCAGCTCATGGTCATGTTGACTTCGCGTTTGACTCCGGGCGATGCGGTCACCTCGCCGTGACATTCTTTGCACTCCATTTTGGCTTTGAGGTGCGGCTTATGCGAAAAAAAGACATTGGCTTCGCGCTCGAAATAATAAACCCGCACCCACTTGGGTTGTTCTTTGCGCTTGTAAAATTCCGCGAGTTTTTGAATCTCCGGGCTTTCGGTTTTGACCGCGACGTGGCAGCCCATACAGGTTGAAATATTCGGGATCGTCGCGTGCGGAGATTTATCGGCATTTTCATGACAGAAATCGCAATCAAGTTGCGGGCCGTCTTGGCTCACAACGTGCTGCCAGTGATTGTATTCAATCGGTTGTTTGGGCGCGGTTGGGCGATTTGTGGCGCGAGGGATGAAAAATCCCAAGGGCACAAAGATGATGACGAGAAGCGCGATGATTTTTAGGCTTCGGCTCATTCAGATTTCGAGTGTGTGCTCAAGAATTTGTCGGCGGTCACAGATTAAATCATCAAACCGGCATTTTAGAAAAGCAGGGAATGATTTTTTTGATTGATGAATTGATAAATGTGGTTCAGATAATCGAGTCGGGAATCGGGAGTGGGGTTTTAGTCGGGTTTCAAAATTCGTGAATGCTCAGACGGAAAATCATTGTTCTACATTCCGTTTCATCCGCCCGATCCGGGAATCAAGATTCAAACTGATTCCTGAGCCGGTTGATTTTCCATCAATCTACTTCGCCTTAGAAAATTGTTTTTATAGCAGTTTGCAAAACTATTTACTCAAGTTGAGAAAGCGGTCTTTGACCGGGTTTCCCGTCATACGCGGTCAAAGACCGCTTTCTCAACCGAGGCTGAGTAAACTCAATCGCAAACCGCTCTAGTTCGCAAACGCAGAGGGCACAGAGTTGCAGAAGGTCACACGACGGTTTCTACAACTGCTGTGTCTGCTCCGCGCGGAAGCGGCGAGACACTTTATGCCCAAAATGCTCTACCCGCTTTGACTCAATAAATTTTCTGCACGCTGACCCCGGCGTAATATTTTTGCAGAATGCCAATGTAGGATTGTCCCTGTTTAGCAAGTCTGGCTGCGCCGATCTGGCACATGCCGACGCCGTGTCCCCAGCCTTTGCCTGTAAAAATAAAGTTGGTGATTTCACCCTGGGCGTTGCGTTCGCGTTCAATCATTAAAGGATTTTCTTTGAGTCCGAATGCCGTGCGAATCTGTTGCCCGCGCAGTTGCAGAGTTTTATTCGAGCCGACGATTTCGAGTTCAACCACGCGACCCGACGCGCCATATTTGAGCGGCGTAATGGTTTCAATGTCGCCGACATCAATACGAGCGCGTGTCAAACGCCTGGCTGTATCATCGGGGCTTAAACTCTCCTGCCATTTCGAGGCGTCTGCGACCTGCTCTCTTGCGACATCGCGATGCGCGCCATCGACTTCGAGGAAATCAATTCGCCCGCTGGCGTTCAAATGATAGGTGAGGCGTTCGCCACCGATGATGCCGAGGCGTTCAACCGCGTAGCTGTGGTCGCCGAATACTTTAAATAACCGCGCGTCCTTTTCAATTTCTACATCCTGTTGCCCGTTCGCTGTCCTCGATGGACGTGCGCTTGCCATCGTCACAGATGGGGTTCGCGCGATGGCATTTCTGGCTGCGACAATCGTCAACACGTTGTTTTTTGCAATGACAGCGGTGGCGCTCTGTAAATTTATCGTGCCGGTTTGCGATTTGAACCGAATGGCGCGGGCAAAGGTTTCAAGCGCATGAGCGCGTGTAATGGACGAGCGGGTGTTGATTTGCCCGCTTCCCGGCAAACGCAAAATGTTGTCTTTGATAAGCAAGGCTAAATCGGCGCGCATCTCGCGCGAAACTTCTTCGCCGCCAAGTCCCGCCAGGAGATAATCGGTTTCGGATTGCGACATAAACAAGCTTTCGCGATTTTCGCCGTAGGTTGCAAGCGCAATCAATGTTGCAAAAGACGGAAGTTTGGTGATGTCGCGTTTGTTCGAGCGCAGCAAAGCCATTTCATGGTGGATGTCAAAGGCGTTTGTTTCATCGCGGCTCGAAGAGTCCCGGCGCGAATCTCTTGGGGCAATTTCCCGCGTCAGTTTCGCGGCGCGTTCAGCCCACGTCTGCAATTCGCTGCGGTCAACCGCATCGTCCAGATAATCTTTGGAAACCTTATTGGGCAGGTTGAATCCTAAAACCGCAAGCAGGGCGACATCACGCGACAGCGAATGCCCGAAGGGTTCATTGAGTTGTTCAAATTTGGCGACCGATGCAAGCTCGCGGCTTTGGGTCAAATCCTTATCCATCGCGCAATCAACCGAACGCAGATAACCGATTGCCCGACCGCTAAAAATATTTTCACTGTTTTCGGTTTTGCCGCCACAATCCGCCGTGTAGAGGGCTTCGATGGCGCTGCCTTTGCCGCTTTCATTGAACGTTAAAGCGACCACCCCGCGGGTCTCTTCGACGGCGCGATTGGTGGTGGGGTGTTCAACCGAATAGCCGCCATAAACTTGTGAACGCTGGTCATCGCGCAAATCAAATCCTTCATCTTTAAAGCGCCCTAAAGTCGCAAGCGCATAGGAGCGCGCCGCTACCGCCTGCGCTTTTAACGCTTCGATTTGCGCAATCGAAGGCGAGAGTTCAACGGGAACCACGCCGCGCAAATAATCTTCCATCGGCAGGACATTGATAACATTGATGCGCCCGCGTTCATTGAGTTTCAGATGAATGTCGCCGCGATAATCCTTGCCGCTTACGCGAATGGTCAAGGGTTTGCCGGTTGATGAAGCAGCAGTTTTCGCTGTGCGATAGGAACGGTTTTCTTGGTCATCACCGGCTTCGATATCAGAGGCTTCGGCGGAAATGATAAGCGTTTTATCGCTTGCGGCAATCATTTTGCTGGCGCTGAATGCGGCAATCTGGGTTGTGAGAATCGCCGGTCGCGAATTGGGCGCTGCGGGTTTTGCTACATCCTTGCTTGCCGGTTGGGCTTTGTAGGTTACCGGTTTGGTGCTGCTGGTGTTTTTTGCGGCGTTGTTTTGTATGGCGACGAGTCGCGCTTTGCCGTAACCGGCTTCGCGTAAAACCGCGAGCATATCCAATGCCTGAACTTTCGATTTGTAATTGCCGGTGATGATTTTATAAGTGCCGTTTTGCCCGTCGTAGCTGTATTTCGCAGTCTGGTCATAGCGGGTTTTGACATTTTCAGTGATGCGTTTGGCTTTGGCTAAATCGCTGGCAGAAGTGATTTCGACATGATAGGCGCTGCCGGTGGCGGTGATGGTGGTCGAAGTCGGCGGTTTGAGCGGCGCATCGTCAGAGGCCTGCGCGATGGTGTCGGGTTTGGTCGGTTGGTGAATTTCGGCAAGGATTTGCCCGTTGGCAAAAACTTTTTTATCCGACGAATTTGCGCGAATCGCCAGTCCGGTTGCTGAACTGAGCGCGACGGATGCGACATCCGTAACCAGTGCGATGCGGACGAGGGGCCCGCTTGCGCCGTAACTATTGGTCGCGCTGGTGCGCGTCGTTGATGAAGTTGCACTTTTGTTGATGGTCGCGCTGGTGCGATTTTTACTGTTTTGCGCCAACGTCAGATTGTTAAAAGTCAAACCGGTTACGAGTAAACCGACAAGCGCGAAAGCCAGGCTTCGCTTGTAATAGAGAAAACTTCTTTGTGAAAGCATGAGAGATCACCGCCAGGGCGCATAATAAACAGTCACCGTGAGTGTGATTGTATCTCCTGCATTTGAGGGGTAGCCGTCGAAGGGCTTAGCTGTGTATATCGCTTGTCGCGCGATGTTGTCAAGCGCAGAAAATCCGGTTGAGCGCAGTTGTTGCAAAGAAGCGATCTCACCGCCGCGCCGAATGACCAATCGAAAGTCAGCAGAAACGCGGTCGCCGAGCAAATCTTTGACCAATTCTTTCGGATAAATGCGTTCGTTGACCTTTTTGATTTTGGCGCGAATATAGGCATTGTACTGGGCTTCGGTTTCCTGTGTGCCGAAAGCTTTATTCTGTTGGTTTCCGGCATTGGGAGTTCCCGCAGGGGTAGCCGGTTGCGCCTTGGTGGCGGGTTCACTCGGTTGCGGCGCGGGCGCTGTGGCAGGGGGTGAGGTTGCCGGTTGCGATGAAGTTTCCGCTGTTGCAGGGGTTGGCGGCGCAGTTGCCGGTTGCACGCTTGGGCTATCGGCGGGGCGGGGGGCGGGCGTCGCTGGGCTTGCCGTCGCCGTGTTTGCCGTGCCGCTTCCAGAGGTGGCGTTGTTTCGCGTCCGTTCAACCTGCTTTTCAATCTGGGTGGCGCTCGGCAGTTTGGTTTCTACGCCGCGCGCGGTGGTCGGATTGGGCGACCGCGCCAGCAAATTTTTATCGTTGGCATTATTGGGGTCGTATTTTAACTGGCTGAGGTCTGCGCGTTCGAGCGGTTCATTAATCGAACGCGGCAGTAAGCCTTTATTCGCGGGCGGCGCAACTTCGACAATTTCGACGCGCTCGCCTTGCCCGCGCGCTTTTTGCTCGGCGAATTCCATCTTCAAATCGAAACGAACGAGAATGGCATAAAATATGAGATGCCCGATAATCGAAGCGATGAAGATTCTGGCAAAGCGGCGGTCATGACCAAGTTGCCGCCAAAGCGGCTCCAGCAGCCAGTTTGCGGTCGGTTCATCGGTGAGGTAATTTTCTAAAGTCTTCAGCACAACTTCACTTAATCAAATTCTAAATTTCTATCGACAACTTCATCTGGGTTTCCAAACCTGTATGTCAGAAATATTATCAAAATCATTATCGTTGGTTGCAAGGTGTTCGATGCCGAATTTTTTCATGGTCGTAAGAATGAGCGCGTCATTGGTGAGCAGGCGATATTGAACGGACAGTTCAGTTGCGGCTTCTAACAGTTCCAAAGTGATGGGTTCAACAATTACATTTAATCCTCGGATGATTGGAGGAATTGCTTTATGCAAATTTAATGAATCTAGCAACTCTGGGTGTTTTTTTACTCTTGCCAATATACCTGCCCGGGGAATGCCATGCAGAGCAACCAACTCTGTCATCATCACTTTATGCACAGCATCAGCAAGAATATCTGACGAAATCACCCGTGTTAATTCGCCCTGTTCCACCCGATATAAAAAATCCGAACATTCCTCCGAAAGTGGTGGGGTATCAAAAATGTGATAATAAACGATGTTGGCGTCAATAAAACAAACCGCTCCTTGAGGAATAGCTCGCAACATAGAGTTAATCCTCAAGCAAACTATATTTATCCGAATCGCCTATTTCACGAAAAAGTTCCGGATCACCTTTAATGCGGTGGCGGCGTTGATAATCAATCAAACTGACAGGATTGACTGTCAGCTTCACCTTTTCGTTTTCGGAAATATCCTTAACCGGCGTTAAAGGCTTGAAAACTCCGTTCTCATAAATCGCTTCAATGGTTATGCTCATCGCCCGTCCCTCCACAGACGATTCTATCATCAAGTTTCGGCTAATTCATACTGCGCGATTCGAGTTCCGCATAGGGGCGCAGTTCTTTCATCAACTGGGCGAAATCCGCAGGCGTGAGCGATTGCGGGCCGTCCGACCAGGCTTCCTGCGGGCGCGGATGCACTTCGATAATCAAGCCGTCTGCGCCTGCGGCAATTCCGGCTTTCGCCATCGCTTTAACCAGGCTGCGCTTGCCTGTTGCATGCGACGGGTCAACGATGACCGGCAGGTGACTGAGTTCATTCAAAACCGGCACCGCGGCAATATCCAGAGTGTTGCGGGTCGCCGTTTCAAAGGTGCGAATGCCGCGTTCACAAAGCATGATTTGTTCATTGCCGTGCGAAGCGATGTATTCGGCGGAAAGCAACAACTCTTTAATCGTTGAACTCATGCCGCGTTTCAGCAGCACCGGTTTACCGACTTTACCCAGTCGTTTCAGCAAGGCGAAATTTTGCATATTGCGCGCCCCGACTTGCAGAATATCGGAATATTCGGCAACCAGTTCGGTGTCATCGGTGGTGACGATTTCAGTGACGACTTTCAGCCCCGTCTGTTCACGCGCTTCGGCTAATAGTTTCAAGCCTTCTTCTTCAAGCCCTTGAAAATCGTAAGGCGAGGTGCGCGGTTTATATGCGCCGCCGCGCAAGATGTGCGCGCCTGCGGCTTTGACGGCGTGCGCGGTTTCCAGCAACTGGTCGCGGGTTTCAACCGAACAGGGACCAGCCATCACAATCAAATGTTGGTTGCCGATTTCCAAATCGCCGACGCGAACCGTGGTCTTCTGTTTTTTGAGTTCACGGTTGACCAGTTTGTAGGGTTGCAGAATTGGCACAACGTTTTCAACCCCCGGCACCGATACCAGACTTTGCAGGTGGTCTTTGTTGTCGCCGTGCCCGACCGCGCCGATGACGACGCGCTCTTCGCCGCGAATCAAATGCGGTTTGTATCCGTACCGTTCGATTTGCAGGCAAACTTCCTGAATTTGTGCTTCTGTGGCTTCCGGCTTCATTGCGATAATCATTTCTTCTCTCCTCATGGTTTTGCTCCTTTTGGCTTTGCGCCTTTGCGGTATCACGCGCTGAATACCGGGCGCAAAGACGCAAGGAAAAATTTAGTCTTTGCTGCGATAATATGACCCCAGCACACGGTAGCTTTCGGTCATCTCCGATAAGTGCGATAAAGCGCGTTGGACATTCAAATCGGTTTTATCGCCTATCAAATCCAGATAAAAGGTGTATTCCCACGGGCGACCTTCAATCGGTCGCGATTCGAGTTTGGTCAAATCAATATCCCGCAACGCGAACGCCGCCATGGCGCGAAAGAGCGAACCCGGAATATTAGCCACGCGAAAGATAATCGAAGTTTTTCGCGTATCGCTGGTCGCCTGGGGGTGAATGTCGCTGGCGCGTTCGGGTTTGGTAAGCAGTAAAAAGCGTGTGAAATTTTGCGGGTTGTCTTCGATGCCTTCGGCGATAATATTTGCGCCATAAGCTTGGGCAGCCATGGTTCCGGCAATCGCCGCTTCGTCCGCGCGTCCGCCCTCCATCATCAATCGAACGCTTCCGGCGGTGTCGTGCGCCGAAATCGCTTCAATCTGCGGGTGAGCGCGTAAAAATTTTTCGCACTGCGCGAGCGCCACCGGATGCGAATAAATGCGCCGCACCTCACCAAGCGTCACCTTGGGCGGCGCAATCAAGTTATGAACAATGCGCAGATTGATTTCACCGATGATTTCAAAATTGTGTTCTTCGAGTAAATCGTAATTTTTATGAATCGAACCGGCGAGACTGTTTTCGATGGGCGCAAGCGCCGCGTCAACCGCATCGGTGGCAACCGCCGAAAACATTTCGTCGAACGAATGGCAGGGAACACTTTGAATGGTTGCGCCGAGCAGTCGTTTGGCTGCCGCTTCACTGAACGCGCCGCGTTCGCCCTGATAGGCGACTTTGGTTGAGGTTGTCTGATCTGTGGTCATGAAAAATATTCGTCCTGAAAAATTTAAAAGCCCGCTGCCTTCGTTTGAAGGAGCGGGCTTTTAAAAACCTTTGCGATGTTTATCGGTTTACACCATCGCGTTCCCCGCTCCTCTGGCGATGCTAAAAAAGCTAAAGTAAAAGTAACGCCACGCGCCCTGCGTGTTGGAGTGGGAAGTGAATTTTGAATGATGGTGATTCATAAACCTGATTTGACTTTGCGCATTACAAAGTCAGGCGGCATTATCGGCAATCGAGCGCGAAGTTGTCAAGCGCGATGCTGATTTTCGCCGTTCGTCTTTTCGGGTTCATTTTTCAACACAATTTTTAATCGTCCCCTTGCGCGAGGAATAATTTATCTTGGGATTCGGCGGATGAAGCGGATTCATCGGATGCCTTCAAACCGCCCGACCTGCTCAATCCGACGAGAAGTTTTTCCCTTTCAAATAATCAGCATTGAATTGGAAGATGGAACTTTCCTGAATCGTTTACAATTTGTTGCAAATTATTTTTCGGTTAATGGTTGGTGTTTTGCAGAAATTCAATTAAAGTATGTGCACCCTTAATTTCGGGTAGCCAAGCGTCCGATAGAGCCGAATTTCTTTGCACCGGGAGCTTAAAATGTTGAGCTTCAAAAAAACTTTAGTCCTGCTTGCTGCACTCCTGCTATTTGCCGTCAGCACAACGGCTGCGCCGCGTTCGGACGACTCATCTTCGCAAGAGCATTTCGACGCTTTGTTTGACGGGCACAAAATCGTCAATGTGGTTGATGACTTTCTCAATTTCTGGGAACAGGCGCGCGGCAAAAAAATGAGCCGCCAGTACAAACTCTGGAAACGATTGGTAGAGAGCAAGCATCAGGAATATTTCGACCGCGCCATTTATCAAAACGCCACGCCGCCCGAACGCCTCGTAATGCTTCATCAATTTCTGATTCGGGTGCCGTCGCGCATTAATCGTTTGCGCGAATTCAACAAGATTGCCGAAGAAGAACTGCGCATCGCGATTTATAACTTCAAATCGCGCTTCCCGTTTTATCATCAACGACAGGATATTTTCATCGGTCTCAGTTTTTTCCTGTTCGATGGTTCGGTGCGTCCTGTGGGCAACGAAAATGGCGTACCCGACACCCTCTGTTTAGGCGCAGAAGTGCTGACCGAATACAACATCGAGCAATTGCAGATTGCTTTCACACATGAATTTTTTCACCTCTATCATTTCAATTACCTGCTCAATCAACCGACGCTGGCACAGGTGCGCACCGCGCACATCCCTTTGATTGTCGAGGGTCTCGCGGTTGCCGGAGCCGAAACCGTCTATCCGGCGATGCCGCCGACGCTGTACTTGCATTTCACCGATAAGCAATTTGAATCGCAGCGCGAAGAACTCGCCGCCAGTGCCCGCAAATTTTTGGAATTAATTAAAGCTGAAGCCACGCCCGACAAATATGAACAATGGTTTACCGATGCTGCGCCAACAGAGGTGCCCAAACGCGGCGGCTATCTGTTAGGTTATGAAGTCGTGCAACGCATCATGGCAATGTATACACTCGACCAGATTGTTCGCATGCCACCCACGCAACTGCGCGAACATGTCGAAGAGCAACTCGCCGCCATCGCCGCCGAGCGCGTGCTGCTCATCGAAACGGCTAACTGAATACTCACCTTTTGCGGAGGTTGTATGTTTAACCAAAAGCCTTTTTCGTTAAGGCAGTGGTGCCTTTTCTGTTTAGCTTTATTAGCGTTGTTTACTTCCGTGTTTGCGCAAAAACCGCAAACGGAATCCCCGGCAAGTGAAAGAAGAAAATTATTTCCTGCGCCGACCGTCGGGCTTGAAGTGATTACTTCGCGCCAAACCGAACCGGTTTATAAAGGCATTGTGGGACATTTTTCCATTGCCCGTGATGCGCTGGCTATCGTCAACACAGAAACGGCAAAGGATTTCTCGCTTGTTGAGGTTCAAGCCGAAATGGTAACAGGTGTCATTCGCGTTCGGTTATCGGTTATCTACAATAAACTTTCCGAACCGCAGTGGTGGAAAAATAAAAAAGAGAAAATGGTCGGTGAGTATTCTATTGCGATTGGCGAATTTTTACGCCCTGCCGAGTTGCTGCAATTCGGCATCGAGCCTTTTGAAATCAAAGCGATCAGCTTTAACCCTGTCGTATTAAAGCGCGATGAATATCCGCGCATTTTCAATCCTTCAAATGCGATTGAAATTACCGAAGTTGAAAAATCGGTCGCCGGTTATCGCTTCACAATCAAAAACGTCTCGGATAAAACGATTACGGCTGTTGAAATGCGGAGCGGAAGTAACGGCTTGGGTGCAGGTGATATAAAACCGGGAGAGACCTACGAAGCGATAAACAGGTTTTCCTCAACCAACATCGAAAAATACGGACTGACAATAAAAATGATTTTGTACAACGATGGCACCTATGAAGGCGATGCTAAATCCGCCAGCCGCTACCTTGCCAGGAATGAAGGCTATAAAATCCAAGCGGCAAAACTTCTGCCAATCATTGAACAGGCGCTCGCGGTTTCAGATGAAGAGTTGCCCGATGTTTTCATTAAAATGGAAGCCGACCTCTGGCAGATGCAGGAAGCAATGGATAAGCCAACAGCGATTGAATTTTTGAAAACCCAATACCCGGCTTTTGATGAACCAACCATCAGTATGTTGTACGAGGAGTTCAAAAGCGGATTTTATAACGCGAGAAATACTCTCCTAATGAATATGGGACCAGCCAAAAAAGATGTTGAAGCGCAAAGTCAAAATTATTCAAAGGCAAATCAAGTAACGATGTTCAGAGGTATTTTGACGCGCCTTAAAGAAACGATGATGAAAACCGTTTCATCCAACAACTAAATCAATGCCGACAAACTATTACCAACGAACTTGTAGTCCCTGCTTTCTCGAACCGCTGGGGCTGAGTGCAAAGGTTTGACTCAGCTTTTCCGCGACAGATACAATCCGCCTTCAAAGCTCGTTTCGTTTTTGCGAACCTGCCTGGTAAACCCGTTTTGATAAAAGGAGACTACATTCATGGATGAATTACTGACCAAAGAAAATATTCATTACCGCAATTTAACTAGAGAAATCGCCGAGAGGTACGTCCGCCCGATTGCCGCCGAACACGACCGCACCGGCGAATACCCGTGGAGCGCCATCAACGCCTTGAAAGAAGCGAACCTCATGGGCGTATGGATTCCTAAAGAATACGGCGGCGAAGGCGGTGGCGAATTGAACCTCTGCATCGTCGTCGAAGAGCTATCAAAAGCCTGTGGCGGCGTCGGCGTTTCTTACGCCGTCAACGCCCTCGGTTCATTTCCCATTATCGTCGGCGGCACCGACGAACAAAAACAGCAATATCTGCCCGACATCGCCAAGGGCAAAAAGTTAATCGCTTTCGGGCTTTCGGAAAAAGTTTCGGGTTCTGACGCCGGCAGTTTGAAATCGCAAGCCGTGAAAGACGGCGACCACTATGTTTTAAACGGCGATAAAAAGTGGACGACCAATGGCGGCGCGGCGCACCTCTTCACAATGTTTTGCACCGTCAGTCCCGAACGCGGCACACGCGGCGTCACAGGCTTTATCGTAGACCGCGAAACCCCTGGGTTTGAAGTTGGCAAACGCGAAGATTTGATGGGCATTCGCTGCGTTCCGGTTAATGAAACCCATATGAAAAATTGCCGGATTCACGAATCGCAAATTTTAGGCGGCAAAGAAGGGCAAGGATTCAAACACGCCATGCAGGCTTTAGACGTAGCGCGTCCGTTTGTTGCCGCACAGGCTGTAGGGCTTGCGGCGGGCGCTCTGAATTTGGCTTTGCAATACACCAAAGAGCGCCAGCAATTCGGGCAATCGGTTTCATCATTCCAGGGCATTCAATGGATGCTCGCAGATATGGCAACCCAGGTCGAAGCCGCGCGCCAACTGGTTTACACAGCAGCGCGGGCGATTGATGCAGGCGCAAAGAATGTCGGCAAACTTGCGGCAATGTCCAAAGTTTTCGCCACAGATGTTGCCATGCAGGTGACCACCAACGCCGTGCAACTGTTTGGCGGTTACGGTTATTCGCGTGAATATCCAATTGAAAAATATATGCGCGATGCCAAGATTACTCAGATTTACGAAGGCACCAATCAAATCCAGCGCGTCGTCATCAGCCGCGCTTTGATTAAAGAAGGCGCATCGGCTTAATGAAAACACCTGAGCCTGCCAAATTGATATTTGACAGGCTCAGGGAATAATACTTTTGATGCGCTTTTCAAGCAGCGGCAAAATCCGTAAAGGGGCGCATATCGGGATGCTGAAACGCTAAAACAATATCCTCTTTTGGCACTCCCGCCTCCAGCAAATCCGCAGCAATTCCCTTTTCTGTCCAGTCGGTCTCTATCCAAAACTTGCCGTCACGCAATCGAACATATACGGTTTCGGCATTCAGTCGTTTATTACCTGCCCAGCCTAAATTGAGCCACATATAATGACCCCGCTCATCATCGGCAATCAGCAGATACTCGACACCCGCTGTCGGTTGTCGTTTATCGAGTTCGATATACTCGTTGAGGATGCGTTTAATGATTTCCCGGTAATTCACTAGCTTATCCATTTGTTAATCTCCTCGTCGGCGATATTGATCAGTACCAGAGAGAGTTTCTGTTGGTGAATGATTAATTGGATTGCCTTGCCGCTTAAAAAATTATCTTCAAGCAGGTGACTCACAGCCAGATAAAGTTTTCGTTCAGGAGCCACGAGCGTCAACAATTCACGATAGACATTATATTGCCCAAGCGCCATTTCAAAATCATGAATCGGCGAAAGGTTGAGAAAGCTTTTGACTTCAACGACGATTTTTTGACCCGCGCGTTCTGCCGCAAATGGTCTTTCAGCCGCCAGATCAGCATACAGTTTGACTTCTTCATATTCAATTCGATACGGGTCGTCGGTAATTGTCCATCCGTCTTTGATGAGCGCATTCTTCACAGCCTCGTGAATCGTATCCCGCTTTGCCCTGCCAACAGTATATGAATTGCTTAAAAGTAGAGTAATTGACAATGTAAAACTGTTTTATCAATCGCCAGAAACTTTCCTTATTGCTAGAATACCCCTTCTTTTAATTCTATTTCGAGGAGAGTCTTATGCAACCCAACAACCCCCCGACCCCTGAACGGATTTTTGAAACCATCATCGCCTATCAACAATCCGCCGTATTGAAAGGCGCAATCGAACTTGATGTTTTTACAGCGATTGCCGAAGGCGCAAACACCGCCGATCAGCTTGCAGAAAAATGTCACGCTTCAGTGAAAGGTATGCGCGTGCTCTGTGATTACCTGACGGTCAAAGGTTTTTTGACCAAAGAAGGACAGACCTACGCCTTAGCGCCTGATGCAGCGTTTTATCTGAGTCGCCATTCCCCAGCCTATGCGGGAGCGGTGTCACGCTTTTTGCTCTCGCCAACCCTGATGTCGACTTATGATGATATTGCCGCGACGGTTCGCAAAGGCGGCACGGTTATAAGCGACGAAGGCACGGTTGAAGACAACCATCCTGTGTGGGTCGATTTTGCGCGCGGCATGGGCGGCATGATGGCGATGCCCGCGCAGTTGATTGCGCAGTTGATTGATGCCGCCTCGATGGCGAGTTGCAAAGTTTTAGACATTGCCGCCGGTCATGGAATGTTTGGTATCGCCATCGCCCAAGCCAATCCCCATGCCGAAATCGTCGCGGTTGATTGGCAAGCGGTGTTGGCAGTCGCCAAAGAAAATGCCGAAAAAATGGGCGTTGCCGACCGCTTGACCTGCAAACCCGGTTCGGCGTTTGAAGTTGAATTTGGCGATGGCTATGACCTGGTTTTACTGACGAATTTCTTTCATCACTTCGATGTGCCGACCTGCGAAGGCTTGATGAAAAAAGTTCATGCGGCGCTCAAGCCCAGCGGTCGCGCCGTGACTTTTGAATTCGTTCCTAACGAAGACCGCGTCAGTCCGCCGCAACCGGCAACCTTTGCGATGGTGATGCTGGCGTCAACCGCAAATGGCGATGCTTACACCTTTGCCGAATATGAAAAGATGTTTGCCAATGCGGGATTCGCTTCGACCGAGCTTCATCAATTGCCGCCGACATTTCAACAGGTGTTGATTTCGCATAAATAATTTTCATCTTGAAGGGTTGATACCGAAAAATCAGAAGGGTTGATATGGAAAATCATTGGGCAACCCATTAAGGTTGGCTTCCCAGCGGATTAAGCGGATGCGGCGGATCAACGCGGATTTTTTAAAACGGATAAATCTCTGTCATCGTCGTAAACTCTTGAATCAAATTATCCGTCTTCATCCGCTGTATCCGCTTAATCCGCTGGGAAATTCAAATTGGCAATTAGTCCGATCTTTTTCCGTAAGCCACCTGCCGATTCAGCAATCGGTTATCAGATGACCACCGATATTTATAAGGAACAGCTATGGCAAAAAAAGTAGAGCGCGTGAATGTCCGCCAAGGTTACGATCTGTGGGCGGAAACTTATGACACCACCCCCAATCCGATTGTGGCGATGGATGCGCGGCATACTTTGAAATTGCTGGCACCGCGAGCGGACGAGCGTATCCTTGATGCAGGATGCGGAACCGGCAGAAATTTGCGCGGCTTAATCAACGCCGGAAGTCAGGCATTCGGGTTGGATTTTTCTTTAGGCATGCTGAAAGTCGCGCGCCGCAATCACCCGCAAGCGCCGCTTGTGCAAGCCGATTTACAAAAACCTCACCCGCTTAAAGCCAACTGTTTCGACGCCGTGTTATGCGCCTTGATTGGCGAACATCTCGATAATTTACCTGCGGTCTTTCGCGAAGCTCACAAAGCCTTGAAAGCCGATGGTCGGTATCTGTTTTCGGTCTATCACCCGGAACTTGCCGCCGCCGGTAAAGAAGCGAATTTCGAGCGCGAAGAGGTTGAATACCGTCTTGGCGCGGTTCGTCATACGGTTGCCGATTATATGAATTTGCTCACAGATGCGGGATTCAAAAGTTTGCGCAAGTTTGAGTTTTTCGGCGATGAACAACTGGCTGAAAAAGTTCCCGCCGCGAAAAAGTATTTGAACTTTCCGGTGCTGTTGGTTCTGGAAGCGCGAAAAAATTAGCCCTGTTTAAAATCGTTTTCGACAGGTTCAACTTCAAGCGCGAGTTGTTTGAAACCGATGACGCGCACGCGCCTGCCACTGGGGATTTGAGTGTGCGCGGTGGCGTGCCACAGTTCGCCGCGCACCATCACCATGCCGCTTTCTGCGATGTCGGTTTTGGCTTGTCCGATGATGCCAATCATTGAGCCGCCATCAACCGGCATTTTTATCCGCCGCGAATAGAGCGCGAGTTTCAACAAAAAAAACAACAACACACACGCAGGCAGCGCAATCGCTAAAATGAAAATAATTTTGCCGGTGTATTGCATCAACGTTGTGCAGATATTAGCAGATTGCAAAACTATCAAACCTCAGTAAATCATTTTGCAAAGTTTGAGCTAACCATCCGCAAAAAATAAGGGATGAAGACCGCGCCTCATCCCTTAAATTGATTAACTGATTTTACAAACTTATTTCAATCGCATGGTGGGGTCGCCAAGCAGCACCCAGGTTCGGCGAACGTCGGTGTCGGTGATTGCCGCTTTCGCTTTTGTGGTGGCTTCACCAAGCGTGGTTTTACCGGGTTTTGCCATCAAACGGAAAAGCTGTTGATTCATCTGCGATTGAATATCGGCATAAGTCATGCCCGACGATGCCCAGACCGCAATTGCACCGCCTTGTTCGGCTTTCATGAGTCCTTCACCCAATGAATCAAGCGCGGCATCGTGGAAATAGCCATTCAAACAGGTCATCATAATGAATATCGGCAGATTGCCTTTGTTGGTCAAAGCCCGCGCTTCATCCGTGGTCAGAAAATTTCCTGCCCACAGATTGACCGAACCGTGCCCGTAATAATTCACGAATTTCTGTCCGGCATTAAGCGCGCTGATGAGTTGCGTTTTCGCCTCTTCGGTTGAAAGGCTACCGCGTTTAATCTGCGTCACCGAAACCGCGCCCGCAATCAATTGATTGATTTGCTCATTGGCTTCTTCAAAACTTGCGCTGGCGTCGCTCACAAGCAGCGCCGATTTTTTGAGTTTCGCAAGTTTGGTGCTGATGATTTTCGCAACCAGAGTTTCGGCTTCGCCAACCGTTCTAAACGGCAGACGACCGACTGCGAGATCGGCAAGGTCATCGTTGTTGAAATCAACGAACCAGTCGTCGCTGGCGCTTTCCATAAACGCTGTGTCAATCAATTTGGTCGGCACCCAATCGTTGTCGCCACGCCCCAGATAATTTTTCGGGTCAAGCGAGGCGTCGCCTGCAAAAATCACGAACTGCGGCGCGACGCTCCAGTTATTCCTGGCGTACAGCAGAAAATCTTTCACCGCCTGCGGTGATTTATTGCCGTTATTGAATTCATCGTAAATGTCTTCGGTATCGACGACGGCAACTTTAAATCCGTCGGCTTGCCGTTTGGCGACAAGCGGCGCAAGCGCGTCGAAAAACTCGCTGCGGGTGAGAATGATTAAATCGGCATTTTGTGAAGTGTTGCGCCAATTCGTCACCCTATCCAAAGCGACCCGCGCAGGCGCTAAAGATTGTTCGTCGGCAATCGCAAGCAAGCGTCTTTGCCCCGAACCGGTTGCCGCAAAACTGATGGCGTAGCCGGATTCTTTTTGCGCGACTTCGCCTGTGAGTTCTTCGACCACTGTAGGGTTGGTGACATCAAAAACGTGAATCGCCGCAGAGGTAAAGCCATCGATGGTCAACCGTTCATTGCCGTTTGCGGTAAAATTCAAACGGTCGCCGTCAGCGGTGTATTGATGCCTGTAGGTCAAACGAATCGTATCGACCAGCGAAATATCGCTGCCCTCAGCCATCGACGTTAGCGTGAAGGTGTTTCGTCCTTCGCGCAAAAACGGTGCGGGAATAGGGAACTGGCTTGCGCCTTGATTTTGTTCATCGAAATGCAATTCGCCAAGCACCAATCCGTTGAGTGAAACGCCGACGCGGTGCGCCTGTTTGGTGACGCCTTGCAATTTGAGTTCAACGCTTGCGGTTGCGGATGCAGCCAAATCGAGATGGGTCACGTCGAGGTGTTGTTCAACCGGCGCGCGACCGATGACTGCGCCAAAGAAATTTTCGATTTCGCCATTTCGCAGGCTCGAAAAATAGACCGAGCGATTCGCGAGTTCAACGGTTTGCTCGAAACTTTGCGCGCCGTTTGGCGAGGCTTCGCCTTGGCTTACAGGAATGCGCAAGCCCGGTTGACTATCGGCGGTCAACCAGTAGGCGTGAAGGTTGGTTGAAGGGGTGTTTAATCCCAAGCCGTAAAATTCGATTGCCGAAGATTCGTCAAACCTGCCGTCTGCATTGGTGATGACCTTGATGTGCAGTTCCTGCCCATCGGCGCTTAAATGCCAGTTGCGTGGGTCGCTTGCCGTGTTCCAACCGACGCGAGAGAGTTCGCTTTGGGTGATGCGATACCAGCCGGCGCGATTAACGGATACTTTCACAGCGGGGTGTGACGATTTGACTTTTTGCGCTCGCGCGGCATCGAGTGATAGACCCGCGACCTCGGCAAAGGGTTCAACGACGCGGGTGCGTCCGTTGTTGTCGGCGGTTCCGAGTTGACTGAGCAACGCCGCCTGTGAAGTTTTCGGCGGTTCGCCGCCAACGAATTTGGCATAGAAGGGACCGTGCCAGCTTGACTCGCCGTTCAAATCAATGTCTTCAATCCAGTAAGCGGAATGGCGCTTTGCGCCGTTATCCCACCAGCCGTATTTTTCGCCGGATAGTAACGAGGCTTCGGCTTTGAGCGCGCTACCGGCAATGAGGTTGGCGTTGATGCGAACCCTTTGCCCATTCTCTTCACGATAGAGATTGAATCCCAAGTTATCGGCTTCGCGCCCGGTCTGCCATTCAACACTCACACCCCGGTCATAAGCCGCCACATTCGTAGTCGACATGGCAACCGCCGTCGGTGCTGCGCCGATGGTAATGGTTCCATTGACTGGTGTCGATGGTTTCACACAATCGTTGTTGGCATCGTCTAACTGAGTCAATGTCCAAGTCAATGTTGTCGATGTTGACTGCGCTCCGAGTCGTGTGAAGTTCACATTAATAAGAGTTCCCGATCCACTGATTGCGGCAGCACCGGCAGCAGTGATTCCAAGTGCCCCAGCGGTGGTGGTGTTGGTAACAACGGTCATGGCACTACTCAAGGTGCCCGTCGTAGTCACAGGCGTTCCCTGTAATCCTAAAACCGATGAGTTGTATGTGAAACGAATATTAAAGCCTGTCACGCTTTCGCCGGTCGTATCACCAATCAGGATAGGCAGCGTAAAGTTTGTTACATTGGTGCCGACTGATGCAGTCGGCAGTGTTACTGGAATCGGTGGTGCCGCACAGGGCGCTTGTGGAGTTACGGCTGAATTTGTTGGTTGCTTTGAACTGGAATCCGATTGAATGGAGGCAGGTGTTGGACCTGCGGGTGTCCAGTTGCCCGACACATCACCGAGCAATACAGCTCCATAATCTTGTCCTGTCTGATCACTGCTGACACTGACATATGTAGTGCTTGATTGGCAGGCTGGAGCCGTACAGGAAGAAGCAGGAAAGCTACTGAGCGGCATACGATAAAAACGCCATTCAGCAGTATGATTACTAGCAACCGGAGGATTGCCCGCAATATTATTCAGAATATGGGTTACATCAGTGGTGTTGATGACATTGTTTTGACTGGTATCAGCAGCATATTGCTGGCAGGGAGTAAGCGAAAATGTCCCAGCAATAAAATTCAAAACTCGCGTCGCATCTGTCGTATTGATACCACTGACTGCTCCAGTTTTGGTTGGAGTAACCGTGTACGTCATAATTCCGGGAAGATTGGTAAATGAATAATTGCCTGAAGTGTCTGTGGTCGACATGGCGCTTGAGTCGCCAGTAAGGTTTACCACTGCGTTAGGGGTTCCAGGTGGTGTTGCTGCCGAGCAATAAGTAATCGTTCCAGAAATCTCTATGGAAGCTGTTGGCCCTTTTTGTGTCAGCGAATTACTACTAACCGTTCGCCCCATAAAATATGGCAACAGAACGAAAGTAGCAATTATGCAAAAACAAATAATCGCTTTACGAAATACTAGTTGACCAACTAATTTCATCTTCCCCTCCTAACTAATCCAGTACCTAAAAACGGTACTAACTGGCAGGTGTGTTGTTACTTCTCCAAAGTTAATCGCTTACACTGGTGTTGCAATAAATTTTCAAGCTTTTCATCTGACTTTTTAGTGGACTAACTCAATTGTCTATGTCGCTAAAAAGTTTCGCCCTTGTTCCTGGGAATTTGCTTTACTTAAAGCATCCGCAACCGTTTTTACAACAATCACACAATTGCTTTAAAACAATGCAAAGCAGAATTCCTCCGCAGAATCAGGGATTAAATTAATGAGGTAGAGGTTACACGCACTTACTGGCTCAAGGGTTATCTTGAATCATTCAAGATAATGATGACATTGCGAACAATAGCACCTGCAACTAAAGCCTGTAAAGGCGCGGTAAAACATGTCACTTCAAGCCGTTTAACGGAATCAGACAACCGGCAATCGTTTAAAATTGCCTGAGCAAAATCACCCCGATGATTAACAGCGCCACACCAATGATGCGCCAGAAATTGATGGGATGCGCTTCATAACCCAGCCAGCCGAAATGATCCAAAACCAATGCTACGATTAACTGTCCGGCGGTAATCAAGCCGATCAGCAAAGCTGCGCTCATCTTCGATGCCGCCACCGTCGTTGACGCGATAAAGAATGCCCCGAGCACACCCGCCGTCCACATCCACAACGGCGCTTTGGTGAGTTCATTCATCGCCGGAAATGGCACGCGCAATACCAACATATACACCAGCATCGTCATCGTGCCAACACTAAAAGAGACCAGCGAAGCAAACGACGCATTGCCGCCTGTCCATTTCGCCATCGAGGCATTGATGCCGGTTTGCAAAGGCACAACCGCGCCCGCTAAAAACGCCAGTAATAAAAATATCCAAATCATATTTATGGGGAGTCAGGAGTCGGGAGTCAGGAGTCAGGAGTCAGAGAAGCTGTCTGCTATCGAGTACCGACTACCGACCACTGATTACCGCCTACCGGTTAAACGCGAATCTCTCTTTCGATTTCACGAATGCGGGTGACCAGTTTCAGCAATTCGGATTCAGAAACCGATTCGCCCTGCGCGATGCCTTCGCATCTCTCCAGCAGCCTGCCGAGTTCCTGTTCGTCGCCTTTCATGCGCCGCGCCACGACCGCCGCCAACCGCCTCGCTTCAACGCGCGTCGGCAGCCCGCTGTACCGACAAAGCTTGCTGTGAAAATCGCTGTAGATGTTTTGCATCGCCAGGTCGCTTGCCCTGGCAAGTCGCGTGATGTTTGCCATCGATGAGACGAATTCGAGATTGGTGGTGCGGCGTTCACGCCTGAGCAGAAGCGGACGCGCAAAGCGCCGTCCAAAGCTATAAACCAGCAATGCAGTAATCAGTAGAGCTTGCCAGTAAATCCATTTCACCGGCGTGCCGTTATAATAGGCGAGCGTGCTGCCTTCGGTGCCGCTTTCGCCATAGCCGTGATGGTATTCATCAAAAGCGATTTTACCGGCGGGCGCATTCACAAACAGATTCACTGCCAGCGCGACATTGTCATCTTTATCGATGCCGTTGTTGGCGACGATGAATGGGTCTGTGAGCATCACCACCCGCCCGCTGCCAACCGTGGCATCGGCAAGAATCGCGCCTTTGTCATCGCCGATGAGATAAGTGCCTGCACCCTGTTCGATTTTCACCCGCGTCGCATATTTGGAAAGTTCGAGTTTCGTAACTTCTTCACCGTAGCGTGTCGGTTGTAAAAGGCGTGGCGCGGATTCGCCGAATTGACTGCCGGTTTGAACTTTTACATCGCCCATTTCAATAGCGATTTCGCGGTCAATGATGACCAGATGTTTGCCCGATTCGACCCAATCATTGAGCGCCGCAAACTCTTCTTCGTCGGGATTGCCCGCAGGCGGCAATCCGATAATCACCAATGTTGAAATGTCCGCGCGGTCTTTGAGAGCGGTAAACGGTTTTTCCAGGCGAGTGACGGCAAAACCGCTCTCTTCCAGCAAGCTGTAATAAGCCATCGTGCCGTAAGGCGTCGAACGATAAGAAGAACGGCTGCCGGTCAGTTCGTTCTCTTTGTTCTCTTGCTCTTCGGTCATGAAAAGAAAGTTCAACCCGACCAACAGCAAAAAGAGTATCAAGATGAGCGATAACGCGCCGAGGTTTCGTTTCATGATTTCAGGATACAGGATACAGGATACAGGATACAGGGAAGAAGAAACGATGAAGGCTGAACGATGAATATGGTGATATTCTTTTTGTTCATACTTCATCGTTCAGCGTTCATCGTTCCTACTTCATACTTTCCTTTCCCTGAATCCTGAATCCTGTATCCTCGTTGGCTATTTCACATCGAACAGTTGAATATCTTCGAGCATCCAGCCGGATGAAACTTTGCTGAGAATAAAGACTGCCGTCCCTGCCTGGTCGCGTCCGCCGACTTTGGCGGTAATCTTTACATCAAGCGCCAGACGACCAGCATCTATCACATCTGTGCGTAACACTTCGGTTGTCCACACGGTCGGTTGACTGACCACCAATCCCTGCACAAATCTTTTCAGATTGCTCTTCATGACAATCGTGTAAAGCGCATCGGAAGTTGGTTGTTTGATCAGCGTATCGAATTTGCTAATGAAACCGCGCACCGCTTCATCCGCTTGCGCATTGGGTGTGGCGGCGCGCTCGGCTTTCGCGGCAAGTTCACGCGAAGCAAATTGCGCGGGTGTCTCTTCAGCTTCAATGACGGCGCGACGCGTATGCGATAGGGCTTCAGAGGCTTGATTGCGGGCAAGCGCCGCCTGTCCGAGCGCGACGTGCGACCAGGCGAGCGCCGAAGTCGTGGTCGGCGTTATCGCCAGTGCCGCATTGGCTTCGCGCACCGCATCGTCATACTTGTTTTGCGCAGCATAGGCGCGCGCCAACCACGCGTAAATCGTGGCGTTTTGCGAGTTGGTTTTTAATGCCTCTTTGAATTTATTTTCTGCGCTTGCCAGTTCGCCTTTGTTAAACGCGGCGATGCCTTCATTGAACAGCGTCTGACCCCAGGCTTTTGCGGGTTTGGCGTCGTTATCGTAGTTCGATTGAATGATGAGCTTATCGGGGTCAGCTTCGATGGAGTTGATTTTTTCAGCAGTCGCCAACTCAAACGAGGTAATGTTTTCCGAAGGCACTTGAACAGTTGTCGTGAGTGCTTTTCCCGAAGCCGTTGTAGCAACGACATTGACGCTGACATCACCTGTGCCGAGGTTGCGGATGTTGACGACTTGCGTGCCCGGTTTATCCGACGGTTGCGGGACACCTACAACAATATCGGGTTCGATGATGGTATCAACCCATTGTTGGAAAAGTTTGGTGAGATTGGCATCGTTGCCTTTTATCAATGCCTGACGCAAGGTATTGGTGGTAACGATTTTGGTTTGATTGCCGTCAAAGAGTGAACGCAGGGCGGCGATAAATTTATCGCGCCCAATGGTCTCGGCAAACAATCGCAACACCAGCGGTCCTTTGCCAAAGGCTGCCGCAGAATAGGTCGGCATCGCCAGCGTTTGCACATCAAGTTCGGCGTCGCGCCGCGCCTGGGCGACCGGCGTATAAATCCACCGCATGCGGTTGAGCGATTCCAACCCGGCTTCTTTGCCGAAACGGTCTTCAATATAGAGCATCGCGAAATATCTCGGCAATGAATCACGAAGGAGTATGAAACTCAGCGCCGATTGTCCGGCGCGGGATTCCTGTCCGCGAAAACGCACACGTCCGTCAAACCACATGCGCCCGATGGCATCGGCTAATACTTCAATCGTGTTTGCTGTCAAAGTATCGCGCCGCAGTGTCTGTTCATTAAGCACCACTGCGCCCGGCACGACTAAATTACTTGCCCGCCATGAAGAGATGATTCTGAAGGTTGCACCGGCGGGCAATGCGCCGAAAGTTTTGGTGTAAAAGTCGGTGATGCGTCCGGCTTCGGCAAGCAGTTTTTGGAGATTGTCCTTCGCGCTGGTTTTGCCGTCCGCCGCCAGCAGTCCGTTCGGCGCATAGATTTCAAGTTTGACGCCGCTTTGTTCGAGGCTTAGCGGTTGGTCATAATTTCCCCCTACCAGAAAAGGAATCGAGTTGAGGGTCTGTTCAAAGGTTTGATTTCCGGTGTCATTTTTTGCCGTGCCGGTTGAGGCAGCGCGTAAATTTCCGACCGAAGCGGTAAGCGTTACCGGGGCAGTTAAAACCCCAGTGGGCGCAAACCCTGTGGATGGCATCGGCACCCAGACGCTATCGGGTGAAATCAGAATTTCGCTCGGCGAAACGGCAATCAAGGCACTGGATTCGGGAGCTTCTAGGCGATAGGTAATTTCAAGGTTGGCGGTTGCGCCGCCCGCGATGGCAGTGGCGGGTGAGATGATGAGTTGGTTGAGCGTGGTGACGCGGCGGTCATCCTGCACCTCGAATTGCGCCGTTGCGCCACCGACGGAAACCGCGCTGACCTTTGCGTTTTTTGCGAGTCGCAAATAGATTCGCGATTTCGGCGCTTGACTGAGGTTGGCAATTGCCAGCATTGCGCGAATATCCAGCGCGCTTGCCGCCGTATCGGCACGGACATTGATGTTGTAGCGGTCAACTTCCGTGTCTTGCGCGGTGGCGGTGAAAGCACAGAACCACATCAGACAAATAGCTAAAGAAATTTTTCTCACCATCACACTTCAAACCTTGTGTTTAGATTTCATCACGCACGAGTTCGTGAATCGCTTTGAGTTTTTTAAGTAGCGACTCCAATCTATCCAGCGGCAAATTGTTCGGGCCGTCCGAGAGTGCCGCTGCCGGATTATCGTGAACTTCCATAAAAATGCCATCGATGCCACAAGCTACACCTGCGCGCGCCATATACTCGATGAACTGCGCGTCGCCACCGCTTGCCGTTCCCATCCCGCCCGGACGTTGAATGCTGTGGGTTACGTCATAGATGACCGGATAGCCGAAACTCCGCATAATCGGAAAGCCGCGAAAATCGACGACCAGATTGTTATAGCCAAATGACGCCCCGCGTTCGGTGACCATCACGCGCTCATTGCCTTGCGCGGTCACCTTCTCTATCGCATTTTTCATATCGTGAGGAGCGAGAAATTGTCCTTTTTTAATATTCACGGCGCGACCCGATTGTGCCGCGGCAATCAGTAAATCGGTTTGTCGCGATAAGAATGCCGGTATTTGCAATACCTCAGCGACTTCGGCGGCGACTTTCACCTGTGCGACTTCATGAATATCGGTGAGCACCGGAAGCCCCAATTCCTTACGGATTTTTCCAAGCACGCGCAAACCTTCATCCTGTCCTGGCCCGCGATAGGATTTTGCCGAGGTGCGGTTGGCTTTGTCATATGAAGCTTTGAAGATGTAAGGAATTTGCAGACGGCGAGTAATGGCGCTGATGGCTTCTGCCATTTTCAACGCATGGGCTTCGCTTTCGACCACGCAAGGACCGGCGATTAAAAAGAGTTCCTTGGCGCCAGCTTCGACATTTCCGA
This sequence comes from Acidobacteriota bacterium, assembly GCA_040754075.1. NCBI lineage: Bacteria > Pseudomonadati > Acidobacteriota > Acidobacteriota bacterium. The sequence continues at coordinate 25,204 of JBFMDH010000034.1, read as the reverse complement.
TTTGAAACGATTTGATAACGGCTTGCATAAAATAATGAAGAGACATTCTACACGTCAGACAGAAGGAAGCAAAAGCAGGAATTGGTATCTCGTGAATCGTCTGGCAAACGATTTTCAAAGGCGCTACTTCAACTAAATCTTCTTCAAGAGGCGGAAGACTTGAGGGCTTCATAAAGCAGCCCCCGCTACAGGCAATTGCTCAGGCTGACGGTAACCGGAATCTGCGGCAATGGGTTTTGCCAAACGCTCGTGTGACCAGGGTCGGAAAAGTTTTCAACAGGATTTTAAAAAAGTGGAAAAAGTGTGGAAAATCTGGGGGATAAAAGTTTATTTTGTTGACATCAAAGGGGTTTTCAGAGTATAAAAATGGTGCGCTGAATCCCTTGACATTCAGGATTATCTTAGCCCCCACGACCTCGATAGTCCTAAAAAATTCCGCGCACCACCTAAAACCTTCCGAGCTACGGCCCCACCCGTAGCTCGGTGTTTACCTCATACGCGACACAAAATATCATAATAATCAGTCGTTTGCAAGAAAAAAGTTAAAGTAATGCTTCAACAAAATTTGAAGCCTTGTGCCTTGTCCCTCTAAGGCAATGTTTTTGGTTGCCCCTCTGCACCAAAGGAGAGGTTGCTGTGTCACAGACATTAAAGCAGCGCGCTGCTGAACTGGAAGTTCGGGTAAAAGAGAGAGCTGAAGTTGTTAAAAAGGTCTTAAAAGATTACCGGGAAGCCGCCAGAGCTGCCTCCGTTACGGCTAAAGGCAGCGGCAAATCCCGCGACCGTGTGCGGCTCACCAAAAAACAGCTTGCTTTGGAACAGGCGAACGCCGAATATATGCGTTTGCAAAAAGAACTCGACGCCTTGCTTTCGCGTATTCAAGCCCGGAAACGACCCGTCAGACATTTATCCCGTTAGTTTTCGTTTTTCTCTTTCCAAAAGAAAAGGGGCTTTTGCAAAAGCCCCTGATTCGCTTTTTCTCTAAAATCCGTTATTTCATACTGTCGCCCAGTTTTTCCGCGAGCGGGTATTGCGGCTCGATATCAACCGGCACATTCGACAATTTATCCAGGGCTTTTTGCATGACCGGGCGAATCACCGCATATTTCGTAAGCAGGGCTTTGGCTTTTTCACCGCTGCCTTCTGCCTGCAACGTCATGATTTCGCCTGCGAGTTTACGAACCGCATCTTTGATTTTGCCGAAATCAATACTGAAGGTCCCGGAATTTTCATCAACTTTTATCGCGCCTTCATCCACAAAATAATTGAATTGCAACGCAATGCCTTTGCCATGCGCTTCGGTGATGCCAAAACGCACCGAGCGGAAAATACTCGCCAGAAAGGTCGTGTACATGGCTTTTTCCATGCTCTTATCGACGATGCCTTTGTCCATCAAATACTGCAACGCCCAAAGCCCCGTCACATCGGCTTTGGCTTCTTCAATCGCCGAATAGTTTTCCTGAAGTCGTTGACGAACCGTTGTCGTTTTGCCATCAACTTTGATGTTGTGCGGTCCCAGTCCATGCATCAATTCGTGGGCGAGAATGTGGGTGAAGAATGGGTCGAATGCCACATCGCTTTGCTGCGTTGCGTCGAGCACGACTTTGGAAATCGGCACCAGCGTTTGATTGAATTTGGCTTCCTGCACATTTTTTAACATCACCCGTTTGGAACCTTTTTCCTGCACCACCTTTTCATCATTCGGCAAGTTGAATGCAGCAGTTTGCACGCCGCGATTGCCTTCTCCCGAAGTAAAGACCACATCCACAACGCGAATCGGCGAAGATGCGCCAAGCTTGGGATTGCGATATTTCGGGTCAATCGGCAGGTTGTTTTCAAGCTCCTGCAAATAGCCGCCGAACTTCGTCAGCTTGCCGCTTTCAGCCTCATCGCGCAAGGTCACATAGGCTTCAAACGCGGCTTTGTAATTGAAAAGTTCGTCTTCGTAAGTTTCATAAGGTCCGATGGTCACATCAATCGGCGCGTCCAAATCCATCCACGCCACATCACTCGCATAATAATCATTCGAGGCAAAAGCGTCGGCGCGTTTGCTTAAAAAGTTTTTCAACGTGGCATTGGTGGTTAGTTCTGCGGCTTCTCGCAGAAGTTTGGCTGCCGGTTCGAGAAATTCTTTGTACGCTTCGCTGTAAGGAACCAGTTTGAGTTTTCGGTCATCGCCGCGTCGCGCGGTGTAGAAAAATCCTGTAGCTTTTTTCTGTTCCGCTTCGGGCAAAGTTTTTACCCAGGCTTCAAATTCTTCTTTGGTTATGTCGTCCGGGTAATACCCGGCTTGTGGCGGTTTTTCGGCGGGTACGCCATCAATGAACGGTTCGTTTTTATCGAGCCGGTCCCAGGGACCGACATTGATTTTGAAATAGTGCAGACGTTCTTTACCGGCGTCGCTCGTGTCAGCTTCGAGTTTTTTACGCAGGTCGACGTTGCCGCTCCAGACCTGTCTCAAGAAAATCGCATCCATATAACGCGCGGCTTCGATAATTTTATCTAAAGCTTTACGGTCGTTTTCCGAGAGACTCGTGGCGTCAGCGGTAATTGGTGTGGGAGCGAAACGACGGATTTTTGCCGCAAGCGATTTGTCATTCATCTTTGAGTTATCCGCATTTTTATTTTGGGTTTGGGGTTGAGGAGTTGTACACGCGATTAGAACAAAACCTAACAATAGCATTAAAAAACAAATTTTTGTAAAAGCGTTCATCTTTCACCTTCCTGTATTTGATGAAATTGAAACTGCCCATCAATCTTACCTTACCAACTTGTCACCTGCCACCGGTTCAAGCGTATTGACGCCCTTATTTACCTGTCTTATTATCTAGCCGTCTTCAAACAATCTGTCAGTTATTCATACGAATAGGGGCAAGTGAATTTCGATTTTCAAACAATCGCTTTTCAAATTTTCTGATCGCTGCGTCACCCGGAAAGGAATTTTTTATGCAACGAAACCTGCCGTTTTTATTTATCCTGTTGAGCCTTTGCGCCGTTGTCTGTCCAGCTCAACTGAATGAGCGTGATATGAAAAAAGAAGAGAAAATCTGGCAGCAACTGGAAAAGGTTGCACCCAAATCGGTTGAAACTTTTAAACAAGCGACAACCGCGATGGATAATGGCGATGCCGAAAAAGCGGTACAGCTATACGAGGAGGTATTCAAAAAAGCGCCGGATTTTGACCCTGTCATGCGACGTTTGGGGATGATGCTGGTGCAGGTCGGGCGCGTCAATGAAGGCATGGGGTTGCTGGAAATGGCTGTAGAGAAAAAACGCTCGCCGGAAAACCTCATCAGCCTGGCGCAGTATCTGACCTTGCCGGTTGATAACGCCGCTCAACCTTCACGCGCTAATCTGGAACGCAGTCTGGCTTTAGCCAAGGAGGCTTATCAAAAGAAGATTGAAACGGATGATGAAAGTTATTTAGCAATTATCGCGCAACTCGCTTTGGAACTTGACCGGGAAAAAGATTTCCGCGAAGCCGCAAAAAATCTAAAGAAAGAATACCCCAACACCATGACGACACATTATTTCAGCGCCATTGTTGCCGCGATGGATGAACACTGGATGGAAGCCGAAGATGAAATTAAAAAGGCGCAGAGTTTGGGGTTGCCTGCCGAAGCCGTAAATAAATTTTTAGAATCGGGCGTCCATTCGCGGGCAAGCGTCTGGCGTTACGCCTATCTTGCCGCAGTGCTTGTCGTCATCTGGGCGGTCGGGCTTTTGCTGCTCTATTTGCTCGGCAAAGGGATGTCGAGAAAAACCTTGAACTGGATAGAGAACAGCGATCCCAACTCAACGACAAGTCAGGATCAGGTGTCGCTTCGCAAAATTTACAAATCGCTGATTAACTTCGCAGGCTTTTATTATTACATCTCTTTGCCGGTGATTCTCTTTCTGGTCGTCGCGGTTGCGGCGTCCGTGCTTTACGGGGTTTTCATGGTCGGGCAGATTCCCATTAAATTGGTCGTCTTCGTCGTCATTGGCGCTTTGGTAACGATATTTACCATGATTCGCTCACTGTTCATTCGCGTCCATAGCGAAGACCCGGGTCGCCCCCTGAAACCCGAAGAAGCGCCTGCGCTTTGGGCATTGACGCGCCAGGTCGCCGATACCCTCGGCACCCGCCCGATTGATGAAATTCGCATCACCCCCGGCACCGAAATGGCGGTTTATGAAAACGGCAGTTTCAGAGAACGTATGCAGGATCGCGCGCGGCGTATCCTGATTTTAGGGGTCGGCAATTTGAACGATTTCAAAGCCAATAGTTTTCGCGCCGTGCTCGCACATGAATACGGACACTTCACGCATCGGGATACGGCGGGCGGCGATGTGGCGATTCGTGTGAATAGCGATATGATGAAGTTCGCTATCGAAATGGCGAAACGCGGACAAGCAGTTTATTGGAATATCGCCTTTCAGTTTTTGCGCCTATACCATTTTATTTTTCGCCGCATCAGTCACGGGGCGACCCGCTTGCAGGAAGTATTGGCAGACCGCGTCGCTGTAAAGAATTATGGAGCCGACGCCTTTGAATCGGGGTTGCGCCACGTCATTCGCAGAGGCATCGAACTTGAAGAGGTCGCATACTGGGAACTTCACGGCGCGCAAAAGCAGAACCGGGTTATGCAAAATCTATACGAACTCACCGTGCCCGAAAGCGATAAAGACCGCATCGAAGATAAAATCGAAGCAGCCATCAAGCGTCCGACTTCTGAAGATGACACCCATCCGGCACCGGCAGAACGCTTCCGTCTTGCGAGAAAAATCACCTGCAACCACGCGGTTGCGGATGCCGGAATGGTCTGGGATTTGTTTACCGACCGACAAGCCTTGACCCATGAGATGAGCGATTTAATCGCCAGACGCGCGCGCGGCGCGAGTTATTAAACTTCCTGACCGACGGCGAGTTTGCACACTTTATAAATCATGATCTTTCGGACTGGTTGCTCGTCGCCGAGCAACCGGTCATTCAACCATTTCCATTGGCATCCCATAAAGTTGCATTTGTGTTATTTCGCTATGGTCGTTGACCTTGTAACTTGAGACAATGCCAATCGAATGCTATAAGTGGCGTGCCCGGTGTTTTTATTAAGCGACCCAAGGAGTCATTTTGAGCGCAGTGCTTTCTCTCACCCTACGACGCGAATTTCATCCCTTCGACAAATTGTTAATGGCGGTTTCGGCGATTTGCAGTCTGCTCTATCTGGTCACCGTTGATTATCAACCCTACCCTGGCAGCGTCGTCATCAAAGCCTTGAGCATCGCGCCGATTGCGCTTCTGGCGTTTCGGGTTTTGAAAACCCTCGATGGCTTGATTCTGGCAATCGTATTTATCTTTTCCTGCACAGGCGATGTCTTGCTCGGTTTACATCGCAATGATTTATTTCTTTATGGCTTGATTGCTTTTTTAATCGCTCACCTGTTTTACATCTGGTTATTCACGCGCAATTTTCATTCGTCACTCGCAGTCACCGGTAAGCACAAACTGCTGGTGCTTTCTTTGTTGGTTTACGGCGCAACGATGGCAGCCTGGCTGTGGCCTGGACTTGGCGAGATGCGCATTCCCGCGCTCATCTATTTAAGTGTGATTATCTTGATGTGTATTACCGCGACGCTTGCCGGATTTACACATTATTCAATCGTTTTCGGCGCTATTCTTTTTCTGATTTCCGATTCCCTGATTGCCATCGGCAGATTCAAAATGCCGGTTCCTTATAATGGCTATGCGGTGTGGGTGACCTATTACCTCGGACAATGTTTGATTGCTTTCGGTTTTTTGCGTGAAAAACTTCGCGCTTGAACCAGGGCAAATGCCTGCCAGGGGTTGAGGAGTTTTAAGAGATACCGCTCATCAGCCGGATTCTCCGCCGCTTCTCCAACCCGCACAGGCGAGATGGCTTCGCGTATCCTTCACCCGTTGTCAGATCTTCTGCTTTTCTTCACCTGCGGTTGCCTTGGGGGCAATGCAAAAATTCACCATCCCATCTGATTCGCATATTGCAGAAATTCGCGATATAAGTAAGCTCTCGTTTGAATGAGCCTTATGTTCATCATCATTATTATTCTGGTAGGGTGCGTCATTGCGGCGAACGCTTTTCATCTGTTGGCGCTTTATGCAGCGGCGAAATTTTTTCTGACGCGAACCGCGTCGCCACAAATTGAATGCCAACCGGCTTCGGTATTGATTCCGCTTGCCGCAGCCGATTTAAGCGTCTATCAAAATTATGCGCGCCTGTGCCGTCAACAATATCCTTGTCCTTATCAACTGGTATTTTGTGTTCGTGACCAGAACGACCCGGCGATTTCGCTCATCAACACCCTCAAGGAAAACTTTCCCGATGCCGATATTGAAATTGTCAAACATCCGTCAATAAATTCCGCGAATCCGAAAATCAGCAATCTGCAACGCATGTTGGAACGGGTCAAATACGAACAGTTAATCATCGTTGATGGTCGTTTCCGGGTGCGCGAAGATTTTCTTTCCACAATCGTTGAACCGCTTGCCGAAAGACAGGTCGGAATGGTGACGACGCTTTACCGCAACAGTGAAGCGCCCGATTTCAATGCCAAAATTGAAGCTTTGGAGATGCCTGAACTCGCCATCGCGGTGTTGCTTGCGCGACTGGCGAAGGGGTTGGATTTCGCGCTTGGAACCGTCATCGTAACCACGAAAAGTATTCTCCAACTCATCGGCGATTTTGAAAGCATCAGCAATCATTTTTCCGAAGCCTTTTCGCTTGGCAATCTCGTCGCGCGCGCCGGATACGAAGTGCGATTGGTCAATTATCCGGTTGAAAAACCGTTGCCGCTTTTAACTTTTACTGAAATGCTGCGGCGACAAATTCGCCGTCGCCGTGTGCTTCGCCGGTTACGTCCCGCAGGATTTTTTGTCTGGGCTTTAAATTACGGAGTGCCGCTGGCAGTGCTGGTTTGTGTGGTTGTCGGGTTTTCCGCAAGCAGCCTGATGTTGCTGGCAGCAACCTTGTTGATTCGATGGCTCACGGTTTGGATGATTGGCGTTCAATGGATGCGCGACACGGTTTTGCAAAAACCGTTGTGGTTACTGCCCTGGCGTGATGCGGTTAGCTTGCTTGCCTGGTGCGCGGCGCTCTTTAGCAACCGGATTGAATGGGATGGACAGGTTTTTAAATTGCAAAGCGATGGCAGCTTTACTGAGACAGGGAGAAGGGAAGAGGGGAAGCCGGGGAGCGGTTGATTTTGCAAAGTCACTTTGCCGGTAGCCTATCTCAGATAAAGGTGTGAATTGCGAAAGATGGCTTCCCAAAAATTTGAGCGAACTATTGCTTACTCTGTATACTTGCAATTTGAAGTTCAATCACCGGACGAAAAATAATAAGGAGACGCTTGAATGGATAGTGAAGGTGTAGCGCAAAATCTTGCGGCAGTAGAGAACCATTTCCATAGTGAGGCGCTCAATGAAGTCGAAGCGGCGCTTGAAACATTTACCGACGACATCGTTTGGGAAGCGCCTGCCCCGAACGGCTTGAATCGTCGCTTCTCCGGCAAAGAAGCAGTTGCCCGGAATTATCGACAATTGTTTGCCTCCATGCGCGATGTGCAGTTTCAGTTTCTTCAGCGCTTTGCAACCGCAGACCGCGTGGTCGATGACAGCATTGTCACCTTCGAGGTAGCCGAAGATGGTTACTGGCATTTTCCGGTTGGCAGCAAAATTAATATGCGACTGGTGCATATCTTTGAGATGCGGGACGGGAAAATTTCACGCGAACTGGTCTATGACATGGGCACTGTCGCGTAATTGGTTGCGAGATGTTCAAGTAAGAAAGCGAAGGTAAGGATGTTAAAAAAAGTGGTATTGGCAAAACCGCGCGGATTTTGTGCAGGCGTTGTAAGAGCCATCGATATTGTTGAACGGGCTTTGGATTTATTTCCCGAACCCATCTATGTTTTTCATGAAATCGTCCACAATCAATATGTTGTTGAAAATTTGAGCAAACGCGGAGTGATTTTTGTAGATCGTCTCGAAGAGGTTCCGCCGGGCAATGTCTGTGTGTTCAGCGCCCACGGCGTATCGCCGCAAATTCACGAAATTGCCGAGGACAAAAATCTCAAGGTCATCGACGCGACCTGCCCGCTGGTTACGAAAGTGCATCTCGAAGCGATTCGCTACCACAAAGACCGCAAATCCATCGTGCTCATCGGACACCCCGGACACGAAGAGGTCGAAGGCACGATGGGCGAAGCGCCCATGCATCTGGTGAGTTCGGTTGCCGATGTCGAACACCTCGAAGTTGAAAACCCTGATGATGTCGTATGCATCACTCAAACCACCCTCAGCATGGATGATGTCGCGGAAATCAGCGAAGCGTTGAAACAAAAATTCCCCAACCTGAAATCGCCACCCAAAGATGATATTTGTTATGCCACGCAGAACCGGCAAAATGCCGTGAAAGCGATTGCTCAGGAAGTTGATGTTTTATTGGTTGTCGGTTCGCAAAACAGTTCCAACTCGCAACGCCTGCGCGAAGTCTCGAAGGTCAACGGCGTACCCGCTTATTTGATTGATGACGAAACCCAAATTCAACGCGAATGGTTGAAAGCTGCCGAAAGCGTCGGGGTGACCGCCGGAGCCTCTGCGCCGGAAGAACTCGTCAAGCGCGTGCTGGAGCATTTGCGCGAGCTTGGCGCAACGCAGTTTGTTGAACTCGCGGGCGAAGATGAGAATGTCCATTTCGCTTTGCCACAGGAATTGATTCAATTGCAACCCGTGGGATTCAGCGCAGATTGAAAGCAGAAAACTGAGCAGTCAAATATTGAAAATGTAAAGTGACGCGCTGTTCACCACCGCTTCTGTGTGAACATCTTCATCCGGCATTAACTCATTGGAGGGCGCAATGAAAAAAGCTTCCCGGCGATTAATCGTTTTCGTTCTTTTCTTGAGTTTTTCAGGTATTCCAATGTCTTCACCTGCACAACAAAAACCTCGCGCCAGAGATTTAGGCGTTCCCTTTGAAGGAACTCCCGGCGCATTCAACGCGATTACCGATGTCAAAGGCGTCGAGGTCGGGCACACTACTTTGATTTCCGGCGACGGCAAACTTGTCGTTGGCAAAGGTACTGTGCGCACCGGGGTCACGGCAATTTTTCCGCAGGGCAAAAATTTCAAGGAGCGCGTATTCGGCGCGTGGTTTTCTTTGAATGGCAACGGCGAGATGACCGGCACCACCTGGCTTGAAGAATCCGGCTGTCTGGGTTCGCCGGTTTTAATTACCAACACCCATAGCGTCGGCGTGGTTCGCGATGCGGTGATTGAATGGAACGCCAAACGCAATCCCGGCGAAGGCTATTCGGGCGATTTCAGCTTGCCTGTGGTTGCAGAAACCTACGACGGGTTTTTGAATGACATCAATGGTTTTCACGTTAAAAAAGAGCATGTTTTTCAAGCGATAGAAACGGCAAAATCGGGCGCGGTTGCCGAAGGCAATGTTGGTGGCGGTACAGGAATGATTGCGCACGGATTCAAAGGCGGCATCGGCACTTCGTCGAGAATGCTCATCGCGCAAGATGGCGGTTACACCGTCGGCGTTCTGGTGCAGGCAAATTATGGTCGTCGCGATTTATTGCAAATCGCCGGTGTTCCGGTCGGCAAAGAAATTCCTGACCTGTTGCCGCAGCCGGGCAAAAAAGATGACGGGCAAGGTTCAATCATCGTGGTTGTGGCAACCGATGCGCCGCTGTTGCCACATCAATTGAAACGGCTGGTGACGCGCGTCGCGTTAGGCATCGGCGTGATGGGCGGCAGAGGCGAAAATTCATCGGGCGATATTTTTATCGCATTTTCAACCGCTAATCCCGAAGTCGCCAAGACCGCAGAGGTCGCCAATATCAAGATGTTGCCGAATGAAAGAATCAATCCGCTATTTCGCGCTACTGTGCAAGCCACCGAAGAAGCCATCGTCAATGCGATGGTCGCCGCCGAAACCATGACCGGGGTTAATGGCAACAAAGTTTATGCGCTGCCGCACGATAGGTTGCGCGAGATTCTGAAAAAATATAATCGCTTGACGAAGTAAAAAGATTGCGAGTTGTTAGGAATGCGCCGGAGGCGCAGTGGAGATTAGCCAGCGGTGCAGCCGCTGGAATGTGCAGGGTTGTCACACGCGCGCCCTGAATAGGTGCGCCCATTCAGGGGGCGATTGATTGGGCGTTCTCATACACCTGTGGTAACGCCATAGGCTAATTTCCTTTGATTAGGCAACTGGCAACCTGATTAAGTAAAGAGAGTAATTTCATGAAAGCGATGGTGCTTGATCAGCTTTGCAGTCTTGAAGAAAATCGCGCGCCTTTGCGTCTCGAAGAACTTCCTCAGCCAACTCCAAAAAACAATGAAATACTAATCAAAGTCTCAGTGTGCGGCGTCTGTCACACGGAACTCGACGAAATCGAAGGACGCGCGCCGCCGCTTCTGCCGGTTGTGCTCGGTCATCAAGCCATTGGTCGGGTTGTGGAGAAGGGAGGCGAAGTGACGACTCTCGACATCGGCGACCGCGTTGGCGTAGCGTGGATTTTTTCGGCTTGCGGCAAATGCGCGCTCTGTCTTGCGGGCGATGAAAATTTATGTGCCGAATTTAAAGCGACAGGTCGCGATATGAATGGCGGTTACGCTCAGTATATGACAGTGCCGGAGCATTTCGCTTATCGCATTCCCGAATTCTTCACCGATGCCCAAGCCGCGCCATTGCTTTGCGCCGGAGCCATCGGCTATCGCTCGTTGCGACTGGCGAATTTAAAAGACGGACAAAATCTCGGACTCACGGGATTTGGTGCGTCGGCGCATCTGGTCTTAAAGCTGGCGCGATTTCAGTATCCGAACTCGCCGGTTTTCGTTTTCGCCCGCAGCGCCGAAGAACGCGAGTTTGCAAAACAGTTGGGCGCAATCTGGGCGGGCGATACGGCAGATGCCGCGCCCGAAAAATTGCCTGCCATCATTGATACCACTCCTGCATGGTTTCCGGTTGTGAAAGCCCTGGAAAATCTCGCGCCCGACGGTCGATTGGTGATTAACGCCATTCGTAAAGAGGAAGGCGATAAAGACGCGCTGCTCAAATTGGATTACCCGACGCACCTGTGGATGGAAAAAGAGATTAAAAGCGTGGCGAATGTGGCGCGTCGCGACGTGAGCGAATTTCTGCAACTCGCCGCCGCCATGCAAATTAAACCGGAAATTCAAGAATACGCCTTAGCCGAAGCTAATCAAGCATTGATTGAACTCAAGCTGAAAAAGATTCGCGGCGCGAAAGTTTTGAAAGTTAGCTGAACCCGGAAGAAGAAGGGGAGAAAGGGAGAAGGGGAGAGGGGGAGATTTTTCTTGCAGTCTGAATTTTTCTAAATCTCGAAATAATGCATTCGATGCAGCGAGCTAAGTAGAACCGAAAAAGTTCTTTGACACGAAACCGCGAATTTCCTAAGAAATTCCAATAGTTTTTGTCAAAGAAGTTTTTCCTGCCTACTTAAATAAGCGCCAAACAAATTCCATCACCCCTTCTCCCTTTCTCCCCTTCTCCCCTTCTTTCTCTCTCTCCCCTTCTCCCTTTCTTGCGCTCTCTCTCCCTTTCTTCTCAGTGTCGCTGTGGTAAATTTTATATTGTTATGAACAAAGCGCCGGTCATTGGTATTACTGTGAGTCTCGACCACGGAAAAAAAATTCGCGCGGGGCACGATTATCTATACATTCGTCGCGCCTATTCGCAAGCCATTCAACAAGCGGGCGGGCATCCGATTTTGCTGTCGACGGAAATTGCGCCCCAGGCGGTCTTAGGAATTTGTGATGCGCTGGTGATTTCCGGCGGCGATGATATTCCACCGGAACTTTACGGCGAAACATTGAGCGAGCGAACGTCGCTGGAATCTATTGAAAGACTCGAATGGGAAAGGCGGTTGCTGGATATATTCGCGCAACAAGCAAAGCCTGTGCTTGGGGTCTGTTATGGCATGCAGTTGATGAATGTCCATTTTGGCGGCAGCCTCTATCAGGATATTTATGCGGCGCATCTTGACGCCATCGACCACGGTGACAGCAATCAGGCAACCTTGCATGAAATTAAAATAGCTGAACCTTCATCGCTCTTTTCGGCGCTCGGTCGTAAGGCAATCGTAGCCTCGCGTCATCATCAGGCGGTCAATCAAGTGGCTGCGGATTTCCGCGTTGTGGCGCGTTCCACAGATGGCATCATCGAAGCCATTGAATCAAAAAATATGCTCGGTGTGGAATGGCATCCCGAAGCCGACGAAACCGGCGAGGCAATTTATTCCATGTTGGCGCGCCTGGCGCAAAATTCATAGGCTCATCAACTTCGGGATGGTTAAAAAAAACAAGCAGCGCGGGTAATCATTGATGAATTCTCGTCAATGATTACTCGCGCCGCTTGTTTTTATCTGACCGGGCTGTTTAATTGAATTCGCCCTGAATGGGCACTTCAATCATTGGTGAATCGGGGTCGTTGGTTTCAATCATGATTTTGCCTTTGTACGTGCCTTTTTCCATGCCTTTGGTTTTCTTAAAAGTCAGGGTCACTTTGTAGACCTGTCCTTCAACGTCTGTGACCAGGGTTGGCTGAATAAACGGCAAGGTGGAACTCACCTTTTTAATTTGCAAGCCGCCATCGCGAATCTTGCGAATGTTAATGAATGGCAAATTGACCGCCGATGCTTCAATCGTCGTTGGCATCAACGGCAAGATGATACTGGTCGGCGTTGTAAAGACATGCGAATAAACCGTCGCATCGAGTTGAATGATGACTTCGGGCACCTCTTTGCTGTCGGTGGTGAGTTTGACCGTTTGATGATATTGACCGGGTTTCAATGCGGCATTCGTAGAAACAAACAATTCGTAACGTTTGCCCTCTTCAATGGTCGTCAGTTTAGCGGTGAACTCATTGCCGCTAACGGTTGCCGATTTTACCTTAATCGGATTGCTGTCATTGTTATAGATATGAATCGTACCGGATGACGGCGTGCCTTTGAGGATGCTGGTAATCCAACGGTCAGTAGGCGACAAACTCAAGGGACCAAGATGTCTTCCGGGTTCGGGCGCAGGGGTTGCGCCGGGTGGCGTCGGCGGTGGTTCATATTTAAACCGCGCCCGCAAAGTCAACACGAAGGTTGCGTGTTCCGGGTCGTTGGTGGTGACGGTTGCGCCTTTGGCAACTTCACCGGCTAAGCCTTCGGTGTGTGGAACTGAGAGAGAAATTTTGCCTTCCTTACCAGGAGGCACGACTTTATCAAAGTCGCTTGCCGTGCAACCTCAGCCAGGCGCTACTTTGGTAATCTCCAGGTCGGCTTTGCCTTGATTTTTAATGACGAAAGTAAAGTTCAGCGGGGTGCCCGCTTTCACTTCGCCGAAATCGTGAATGAGCGAATCAATCACCAGTTTCGGCGAGCCATTGGCGGTGCTGGGACCTTTTTTCTCCTGCGCCGCAGCGGTCAAAGCAAATGCCAACGCCAGAGCCAGCGAAAGAGAAATAAGTTTTAACTTCATGTAATGTCTCCGGGTTGATTTGAGTAACAGAAGTCGGAAGTATAGCAAATCAATTTTCCAGTGTCTTGCGATTTTTTCACCGCCCCGAAAAAACGAAGCAGGAGTTGAGAGTTACGCCTTTAGGCGTGAAGCGTCCGGCTCTCACGCCTAAAGGCGTAACTCTCAACCTCAAGAAATCTAGGTTCCGATGTAATAAGATTCTGAGAGAAACCTATCTGTCTTCAAATGACACAAAAGCGGTGACCAGTCACCGCACTCCAAAGCAAGTCCCACGTTAATCGCACATCGAATATTCGCTTTACAGGAATTTCAGGTGACAAAAATTAACAACCGGGAATATCTTAACGTCGTTCTTGCGTTTAGACCTGAAAACAATCTCAGCCAATCGTTGATATTGTATCCCGTGCATCATGGCAATAAGCGATTTTGCCGACAGATGGAAATAAATTTTAACTATCCCTTACAGATTTTTTAGATTGAAGTGAACAATAAGGTTTCGGTATGTCTTTTTACTCCGAATACAAATGCCGGATGTTACTAAAGTTGATGATGTCGCTTCGTATCTGCAAAAGGAGACTTGCATGAAATTTAATCTTAATAAGCTTGCGCGTAGTCAATCTCATACCCCTCCCCCTGCAATTTCTAATCCATAAATTTTCACGCGCCGCTATCAGAAGAACGGTTTGCCTGATTCTGGTCGCCAGTCTGTTGCTGTTGCCGATGTCCTCACAAGCCTTTTATCAATTGCCGGTGGTTGCTTCATCGGCTTTCAATTCCGTCGCTTCGCCGGTTAGCTATCTGGCTTCGATACTCAAATATGTATTTGGCTCTCCTGCCGCGCAGCGTGAAGAGACGCTTGATGACCGCCTCGCCCAGGTCGCGCAAATTCGCCTATCGCCATCACGCTTTGTGGCTTATCAAGGCGATGCATTGAAATTCGATGCCGTCGGTTTGAATGCGCAGGGGCAAGTCATTCAAGGCGTAGTCTTCACTTGGGAATCCGCTAGTCCTGAAAAAATTCACATTGATGATACCGGCAAAGCGACCTTTAACGAATCGGGACAAAGCCGTATCATTTGCCGCGCCGGAACCGCGCAAGCGTCGGCAACCGTGTTAGTGCGACCCGGCAATCGTCCCAAACAAAACGATAGGGAATGGAAAAATGATCAGGATGCGTTGAGCGATGCGGAGTCCACCGGTGTCGGGGCAATTCTGCCAGCCTTGGTTGATAAACTCATGCCAACGGCTCAGGCGCAAGGCGGCGGTTACGCGGGAACCGATTTTCCTTTCGATGAGATGTGGAGCGAAGCGCGCAACCTTACAGGCAATCCGCGCAATCGTGTGCTTGAACCGATGGCGCTTGGCTCGGTGTTGCCCGAAGGCAGCAATTTTAATTTTGCAACGCCGTTAATCGGACTTGGCGGCAGAGGCATTGGCGCAAGTCTCAATCTGTTTTATAACTCTCGCGTGTGGTCGCGGCACGGCAATTATGTAACCTTTAGTCCGATTGGCGGCAATCCGTTTGCCGGTTTTTCATTGGGTTTCGGGCGCATTGTGACTTATGGAACCGGCACCAGCACAAAATTTGTTTTGGTTGACCCGGATGGCACCCTGCACTATCTCGGCACCGGCAATGGGTCAGTGACGACGACTTATCAAACCACCGACGGAACGCATATTACTTACGTTGGCAAATCCATCAATGGCGCGTTGTATTACAGCGACGGCACCAAGGTTGATTTCAATACCTATAACAATCGGCTGTTGCCCAAACAAATAACCGATGCAAACGGCAATTATATTGAAATCGCTTACAAGTACGGCGTTGCCTCGCCGCTGGCGATTGATTTTGTCACCGATACCAAAGGCAGAAAAATTCAATTCAACTATGATGCGTCGGGACAATTGATTTCGATTACCGCGCCGGGTTATGGCGGCACGGCGCAAAACCCTGTGACCCGCACCATCGCGCAATTCGATTATGAAACGCGAACCTTGAGTTATACCTTTAGCGGACTAACGGTCGAAAATGCGCCAGGCGGCAGCGTCGCGGTATTGAAGCATATCTATTTTCCGGGAACGAACGCGGGTTATCTGTTCACTTATTCCGATTACGGCATGATGCACACGCTTTCGATGCGGCGGCAGATGAGCATAGATGCCAATGGCGCGATCAGCGACGGCAACGAAAACGCGACGGTCAATTTCAATTATCCGACGGTTGGGAGCACGTCGCTTACCGATGCGCCCGCGTTTACCCAACGCACAGAGAGCGCCCCGAATACCTCAACCGGGGTTTACACTTATTCGAGTTCAACGGACGCCATCGCGCAAACGATGACCTTTACGATTGCCCGACCCGATTCATCGAATCTGATATTGACGCGCTCGACTAATAGCTCAATACCGGCGAACGGGTTATTGACGCAAACCGAAATCACTAAAAATTCAATCTCCTACTCAAAAACCGTAA
Organism: Acidobacteriota bacterium; assembly: GCA_040754075.1. NCBI lineage: Bacteria > Pseudomonadati > Acidobacteriota > Acidobacteriota bacterium. Next base: position 9,212 of record JBFMDH010000034.1, on the reverse strand, counting down.
CCGCTTATACGACAGACGGCGGCAGCAATGTGCAACCGCAAACGATTACCACTTATGACGACACCAACAGCGCGACCAAAGTGGATTTCGATTATGACCAGTATGGCAATGTCACCAACAAGCGCGAGTATGGTTCGCCAATCAGCGGCAACTGGCAAGTTCGCAGGCGAACCCGTCTCACCTACAAAACCGATCAAGTTTATCTGGATGCCTATCTCAGAAGCCTGGTAACGTTGACCGAAGTGTTTGACGCATTGGAAAACACCAATGACGCGGATGATGTATTGATTGCGAAAACATCGTTCACTTACGATGATTATGCGGCAACCGGCGGCATGCAGGATCGCGCGCCGAAACCACCCGGTCACGATTCGGCGAAATATACCACCAGCTACACGTTGCGCGGCAATGTCACAGGCATAACGCAGTGGACGGATATTGCCAACAACACGACGTTGCCGACGCGCCTCAGAAAATATGACCGCATGGGCAATGTGATTCAGGAACAGGTGACTTGTTGCAAACAGAAAGTGTTTACCTTTGCGTCGAACGATTACTGGGCAAATCCGCCGACGGTGACGCAAGGCGACCCGCAAGGATTGCATCTGGACAGTAACACGACTTACGATTTCAACACCGATTTGCCGAAGTATACCGAGTACGCCAATATGGGCAAGCGATGGTTTTATTATGACGCGGCGCTCAGATTGATCAGAAAAGAATTGCCGGGCGGGACCCAGGAGACCGCAACTTACGATGATGTGAATCTGACTGTGGCAACGGCAAGAACGGGACAGGGAACGACTACGGTTAGCTTTGACGGGTGGGGCAGAACCAAGCAACAGGTTGACCCGAATAACGGGCAAGTGAATACGACCTATGATGCGTTGTCGAGAGTCGCAAGCGTTACCAATCCGTTTACGGCAGGCGGCTCGCCGGGCGGCGCAACCGCTTATCAATATGACGCGCTCGGCAGAGTGACGGTGGCGACCTTGCCCGATTCGCAAACCGTGCAAACCGCTTATAGCGGCGCGGCGATGACCTTGACCGATCAAGTCGGGCGGCAAATCAAACGCGAAATAGATGGACTCGGCAGACTTGCGAAAGTCACCGAGCAGGATGTCTCAAGTGGCGCGCTCAATCAGGAGACGACTTACAGTTACAATCTGTTGAATAAATTGACGGGGGTGAGTCAAGGCAGTCAAACGCGAGCGTGGAAGTACGATGCGCTGGGGCGAATGCTCTATGAAAAAATTCCTGAGCAGACGGCGACGATAAACGATGGCACAGGGACGTTATGGACGATGAAATACACCTACACCGATTTTCATGCGGTGCAGACGCGCGCGGATGCGCGCGGGGTGATTACGACGTATAGCTATGACAACCTCAATCGCTTGACGAGCGTGAGTTACAACACGAGCGGGGCGAGCGGAGTGGCGGCGACATCCGGAGTACACTACACGTTTGACAACACGAATGGGAGCGCGACCAACGGGTTGTTGTTATCAGTGAGTAAGACTGCGGCTTGGGATGCCTATCAAGAGAGTTATGGCTATGACACTTACAAGCGATTGAGTTCGCTGACGCGGACAATAGATAGCGCGAGTTATGCGACGAGTTATCAATACGGGGCGGGCGATGTGCGGAGTCGGATAACCTATCCTTCGACGCGGGTGGTGAACATCAACCGCGATAGCGTCGGGAGACTCACGTCGTTGACGGACGCTGCATCGGCAAATTATTTGAGCGGAGTGGGGTATAACGTCGCCGGGCAAGTGACCGGGTTGACCTTGGGTAACGGCGTGGTTGAAGCTTACGGGTATGACGCCAATCGTTTGCAGTTGACTTCGCAGACGGCGACCAAAGGCGCGACTTCATTGATGAGCCTCACCTACGATTATTCGGCATCGGCGGGACAGAGCGGGGCAGGGTCAACGGCTGGCAACAGCGGACAACTCATGTCAATCAGCGGGACGATTGATGCGACGGCGGAGAGCGCGGCGTACACCTACGACAATCTCGGCAGATTGGTGACTTCTAATCAAACGACCAACACGGTGACGGCGCAACGGCGCTTCGTCTATGACCGCTGGGGCAATCGCACATCGGTGTATGATGCGACAAGCGGCGGCACGCAGATTCAATCACTCACCTTACAACAAAGCGGCGGCGCGCCGACCAACCGACTGACGAGCGTGACGACCAGCGGGGTGACGAAGAATTACAGCTATGACGCCAACGGCAATGTGACCAGTGACGGGGCGCACAGCTACACTTACGACGCCGAGAATCGCTTGGCGAGTGTGGACAGCGGAGCGACGGCGAGCTATGCGTATGACGCGAACAACCGGCGCATCAAGAAAGCGATTGGCGCGAGCGTGACGCACGCGGTGTGGGAAGGCGGTCAAGTGATTGCCGAGTACGATGCGGCGACCAGCGGCTTGCTCAGTGAAAATATTTATTCGGGGAGTCGGTTGATAGCGCGGTTCTCATCATCGGTGACGCGCTACTATGTGAGCGACCGCTTGAGCGCGCGCTTGACGTTGGATGCGAGTGGCGCAGTCGTTGGTCGGCAAGCGCACCTGCCATTCGGGGAAGAGTTGGATGCTTGTTTCAAAAAGTGATGCTTATGAGAAGAAATTGTTTACTTATTTTAATTTCTTTTTTTAGCCTTTTTAGTCTCACTAATTTTGGCTTGAAGGATGGAGGGCAAGTTTCTGCCAAACTATTAAGCGAACCGTGGCAAACAGGAAAAATTAAAACCCCTTTGCAACTCACGATAAAGATACTAAAGAAAAAATATTGTAATCCTTACGGGAGTCAACATGACCGCCTTCAATTAAGATTACAATTAAAGTATTCAAATGTAAGCCAGCGAAAAGTGATACTTTACAAATATAGTAATATCGTTTTCAAGAAATTAGTTGCTGATACATTGGAACGTGCAAAAGCAGGGCGATATAAACAAATCTATGATGTGTCGTATGAGATTGTAGGACAACACAAACCTTTCGATAAAAACAAACCTAATTCTGCGTTTGTTATTTTAGCTCCAAAGCGTTCTTTGCAAATAAATCTTAATGTTTCTTTGGTGATTGCAGGGCATAATCAAGAAAAAGATGATGACTACCCAGACAGCGGAACACATTTTCTTCAAATCAGTGTCCTCACTTGGAATAATTCAATAGAGGAAGCAGAAGAACTTCGTGAGCGATGGCATAATATTGGGGAATTTTGGTTCAACGAAATTACTTCTGAGCCGATGCTATTTCAAATTGAGAAGTACCGGCAAGTTAAAAAAGATTGTGACTCTTAAAACCACTACGAATTGAGCATGGCGAATACCAGCGTCAGTAAAGTAGATAGTTGACCAGCATCAGCAACAAAATTTAATGGGGTGACTAAAAACCATAGTTATGGAGGGTGTAAAAAATTATGTGAACGGTCATAGACAGTCATGAAGGAGTAGTAAGATGAAAAAAAAATCTCTATTTATTTTGTTTACGCTTTTTTATCCAAGTTTTTGGTGGTTGTATTACCCGCCAACTTGTTCTGCCCATTATAGACAAAACGAAAATCCAAACATTCAGCGAAAAGATTGGAAATTGCTGAAGGATTTTAATTTCCCGTTGTGGCTTGTAGCATATTTACCGCCTCCAAAGGACGGGATAAAAACACGTGAGGTGTTTTTGTATTTGGAACCTTCATATTTTAACGAAGAGAATATCCGAACAGCGATAAAACAGTTGTCTCCCAAGTTCCGAGCCTTTGTCTTTTCTCCCTATGAAGAGTTGCAAATTACCATCTTCAGCGATAAAGAAATGATTGAGCGAGCAGTGAAAACAGCGCGTCTCAGTGTGTGCTTCTTTTTTGATGACAGCGAAGAAGGGAAGCGGGCGGCAAAGGAGTATTATGATAACACCTTTCCTTTGAAGAGCGGATATTTCCGTGCTTACTATTATTGGAAACCTGATGAAAAAGAACAGCTGATCTTTAGCCCTGATCCGAATAGTGAGAAAGTATTTTCTATTCCAGTAGAAGCCAAATAAGTTTTATTGGCGTCAATCAAGGCAATCAAATGAGAGGTAGTGCCCTAATCTCAGGGCACTGCTTCAAGAAATCCATTAGGGCGCTACCCGATAATTCATGAATTACTTCATATGGCTACCGATCAAGATGATCCTTAATCTGGCGAGTACACTTGGAATAACAGTGACAGATAGAAAGAGTTTTTCAGAAGCTATCATGCCTTTTTGCAGGAAGGCTGTCCAAAAAACTTTCAATAAACGCGATGAGCGAATCGACGAGTTATGCCGACAACGCTTGAGTGGAAATTTTCACCGAACGAATGGCAAATCTTTAATGGCTTTTATCAAGCGCAATCCTGCCGATAAACTTTCAAGATTATCTCACCCAATTCTTTCTGTCTTTGCCTGATTCTGAATTCCTGACTCGCTGTGGTATCTTTGAGGCGATGAAAGTGATACCGCTGGGTACGAGTTCCGGAAAACCGACTTTGAAACGTAATGTGAGCGCGCTGGCGATGGTTCGCGAAGGCGAGTGGCTATTATTCGATTGCGGCGAAGGGGCGCAAACCCAAATCATCCGCGCCGGACTTAGTCCGAATCGGCTGGCGGCGATTTTCATCACTCATCTGCACGGCGACCATTTCAACGGCTTGCCGGGATTGCTATCAACGATGGGAATGGATAGCCGCGCGCGTGAACTCACGGTTGTCGGTCCGCCCGGCATTCGCGAATATCTGGACACCTTGGCGCGGTTGAAAATTTTGTGGATTAATTATCCGCTACAGGTCTTTGAATACGGCAAAAAAGATTTGCCCGAAGGCAAACTCGCAGCAGTGTTTGATACCGCCGCTTACACGGTTTCGACCATCGCGCTCGACCATCGGATTTTTGCGCTCGGCTACCGCTTGAGCGAAAAGCCGCGACCCGGCAGGTTCAATGTCGAACGGGCTTTGCAGTTGGGCGTGCCGATGGGTCCGCTGTTCGGACGTTTGCAAAACGGGCAGGAGGTGACGCTTACAGACGGCACGGTTGTGCGTCCAGCGGATGTGCTGGGCGCAGCGCGACTCGGAAAATCGGCAGCCTATTGTCTGGATACGCGACCTTGCGAGGCATCCGTAGAACTTGCGCGCGCAACCGATTTGCTGATTCACGAAGCCACCTATACCGAAGACTTTGTCGAAGAGGCTAAACACTTCGGTCATTCAACCGCGGCGCAGGCGGCACAAGTAGCCAGAGACGCGCAAGCCCGCAATCTGTTGCTTACGCATTTCAGTTCGCGTTTTCCCGATGCAACCTTGCTGCTTGATGAAGCCAAAGCCGTTTTTGCAAACGTAACCCTCGCACAGGATTTACTCGAAGTTGAAGTTTGATTAAAGAGTTTCCGGTTTCTAGTTGAATAGAACCAGAAACCAGAAACTAAAAACCAACATTATGATTGTTGCAATTGGCATTGATATCGTTGAAATTGTGCGCATTGAAGAAAATCTGGCGCAAGGCGCGACGCGATTCCTGAACCGCATTTATACGCCGTATGAAATCGCTTATTGCGAAGCGCGGGCTTCAAAATTCGCCAGCTTTGCCGCGCGTTTTGCCGCCAAAGAAGCGGCGATGAAAGCTCTGGGAACCGGTTGGGCTGAGGGCGTCGCCTGGAAAGATATTGAGGTGATTAATGACGAAGCGGGAAAGCCGATGATTAACTTAACCGGTAAGGCGCTTGAACGATTTATCGCCTTAGGCGCGCGCCACATTCACGTTTCGCTGTCGCATTCCAAAGAACTGGCTATTGCTCAGGTGATTTTGGAGTCTTAAAAAAGGATAGGACAATGCCGAGCGATTGAGACAGGGCTAGCTGTTTTTACTGACTTGCGCCCGGCATTGTCAATGGGGTTAGCCAACCGCCAGGTATTCGCGCAACATCTGCCCTTCTTCGATTTCCCGCAACTTGGCAAAAGCTCCGGCTTCGATTTGACGGACGCGCTCGCGAGTCACAGACAAATCCTGCCCGATTTCTTCCAAAGTGCGCGGTTCGCTTTCGGTTTCCAGTCCATAATGTTGTTTCAAAATCATGGCTTCGCGTGGCGTCAGTCGCGCCAGGGCTTTGCTGATGGCGTCTCTGCGGGAACGCGCCACCGCCGCTTTGAACGGATTGTTGCCGCCGCCATCATCAATGAAGGCTACGGCAGATTCGCCGTTGTCATTTGCCGCGACATCGAGCGGAATGATTTGTTGCGCAAAACCTCTGGCTTCACCGACGCGGTCGGCTTGAATGTTGAGTTTGTCGGCGATTTCATGATTCGATACGTCAGCGGCTTTTTCTTCGCCCATGGAACGCGCCGCTTTGGTGACTTTGTTAATCAACTCCAACTCTGATGCCGGAAGTCTGACGATGCGGCTTTGCGTATCAAGGGCGCGCGCCATCGATTGACGAATCCACCACATCGCATAAGTTGAAAAACGAAAGCCTCTGCGCCAGTCGAATTTTTCCACCGCCCGCATCAAGCCGATGTTGCCTTCCTGAATCAAATCCAGAAACGCCAGCCCACGATTGTTGAAATGTCGCGCCACCGAAACCACCAGACGCAAATTGGATTCGGTCATGCGCTGTTTGGCGTTGCTCATTTCGTAAGCCGCCGCATTCACCCGTTGCGAAAGTTTGACGAAGGTTTTTGCCGCGTTCGGATTTTCAAGAATGGCTTTGGCAACCAGCGGTCCCACAGCAAACGCGCCATCGTGACTCACGTGAAGTTCATCCAGAGTCACCGTTTTTTTATGGCTTGAGCGTTCATGCGATTTTTTGACATACGACGAAGCGAGGTTTGCAGCGATTTCCAATAGTTTAACCACATGACGTTCGGTTGCCGGTGTGAAGACCAGATTTCTTACGGCGCGATGCAATTTGATATGCTGCCGCGTTGCGTAAGTTTTCGCATATTTTTTGAGAAATCGTTTCGCCGGTTTGCGTCTCGGTGAATTGAGTTCGAGGTGAGCGATTTCAATATCTTCAAGCGCCAGGTCGAGCGCATCAATAGAGGGTTGCGAAAACCTGTCGCTTTTGATTTGTTCGATGATGTCCGAGGCGGTTTCTTTGTTATCGGCGAAAGCGCGTCGCAGATAGATTGCATATTCCGCGACAATCGGTGAGCGAGCAAGCAATCTCATGAACCGATTTCTTGCTCTTTCAATGCGTTTAGCCGCCGCGATTTCACCGGCTGCATCAAGCATCGGTGTGCGGCTGGCTTCTCTGAGGTAAAGTTTCAGCAAGTCTGCGGTGTCTGGGTCGTAGCCTTGCTCTTCAAGTGTAATTTCATCAGACGAATCATTTGAGGCTTCTTCGTCTATATTTTTTTCTGCAAAGTTGTTTTCAAAAAGCTCATCAATATCTTTTTTCATACCCGCTCCTTGCTAGCCCCGTGCAAGTCGCCTACGTCGTGTGCACGCCGGTTCTCCGATCTTATTTATACGTTTTGAATCTTACCAAACGCCTGGAAAGATTAGGAAATTAAAAAAAATTATTGAATAGACGCAAATTACTTATACTGAGTCTAATTTAGAAATTGTCTGGAGTGCGCCTCGCAGGCTGGTTAGAATAAAACTCGTGCAGCCCAAAGGGAAAATTTATCGACTGGTGCGCCGCCTCACTGTTGCCCGAACTTTTCTGATGTTCGCCCTGACGGTTTATCTCGAATCGAAAAACTGGTTAGGCAAAAAAGGCGAAAAACGTGAACAAAAGCTGAGAAATCAAGCCGCCAGGTTGCGCGACCGCCTCATTCATCTGGGACCCACATTTATTAAAGTCGGGCAGATGCTGGCGACCCGCGCAGACCTTTTACCGATTGAATACGTCGATGAACTGAGTTTCCTGCAAGACCGGGTTCCGCCGTTTTCAAACCACCAGGCAATGGCAATCATTGAACGTGAGTTGGGGCGACCGGTCAACGAAGTGTTTGCCGAAATCGGCGAACAGCCGGTGGCATCGGCAAGTCTCGGTCAGGTTTATCGCGCCAAACTTCATACCGGCGAAATCGTCGCGGTCAAAGTTCAACGCCCCAATCTTGAAACCGCAGTCAGTTATGATTTGGAACTGCTGCGCTGGATTGCGCGGTTTATGGCGCATTACCCGAAACTTTTTCCCGGCACCGACTGGCTCGGCGCGATTGATGAATTTGACCGCGTCATTCACGAAGAGATGGATTACAGTCGCGAAGCCTCGAACGCCGAGCAGTTCAAACATAATTTCCGCGAATGGCGGACGATTCATGTTCCCTTGATTTATCGCGCCTTTTCGAGACGCCGTTTGATTGTCATGGAATTTATCACCGGAACCAAAGTGACCGACCTTGATGAACTGCGCCAGCGCGGTCACAGCCCGCGACGTTTGAATGAATTGATTTATCGCTCGTATTTCAAACAGCTTTTTGAAGACGGTTTTTTTCATGCCGACCCGCATCCGGGAAACCTGCTGGTGATGGCTGACGGGCGGTTGGCGATTTTCGATTTCGGCATGGTCGGTCGCGTATCCGACATTGTGCAACGCAAAATCATCGAAGCCTTTTTTCACCTCTACAATCGCGATGAGCAAGGGCTGGTGCAGGATATGATTGACCTCGGATTTCTTGCGCCCGAAGCCGATGCCGTAGCGATTCGCGCCGTCGTCGCGGATGTGATGAAACGTAAACTCAATCTCCGGTTAAAAGAGGTGCGCTTCAAAGAACTCACTTATGATTTAGCGCCGGTGATTTATCAGCATCCGATTACCACGCCTTCGCATTTCACTTATTTGATGCGGGCGTTGATGACCCTTGAAGGCGTCAGCATCGTGATGAATCCCGATTTTAATTTCTTTGAAGTCGCCAAGCCTTATGTGCGCGATATGCTTTTCCGGCGCGAATCGTCAAAGTTAAGACAGATGGCTTGGGATTATTTGAAAGAAATCGGCACAGGAAAATTTGAATGGAATCGTTTATGGACAATGGCAAAGATGGCTTATGACCTCTATCTTGGCGGCGATTGAATAAATTTTGATGCCCTTTATTCGGGCGGCTGACGCCGAATTCATGTTAGCTGTCATGAATGGTTGATTCACAACCAACGATGAAAAATGGATCGAGTCGGAGTATGCTCTTTGAAGTCTCAGCGTCAATCAGGTCGGACTCCCTTGGTGCCTCGAGCCCGTATGTTAGC